>JBKEHQ010000031.1:0-14947 GCA_046710875.1 Candidatus Thalassarchaeaceae archaeon | reverse complement strand
TGAAACTGATCAGAATCTTAAAGCCGGTTGGAGAAATGCCGATAACAAAATTATACTAACCATCTCACCAAATGAATCATATAAGTTAATATTTGAAAATTCAAATTTGAATTCTACAATAAGTAACCCTCTAATGACATTCAATGATTTACACAATGGCGTTACCGTCGTGGGGCATCACGTCAGTAACCTCAGGGAATCTGCTTCAGACTTTTTAGATTCTGAAATATTATTTACGTGGCTAATAGAAAGATCCTCGGAACCTGATTTTAATTGGCCTATAATAGGAATCGCAATAATTACTCTAATTGCAACTCCAATCGCAATAAAGTGGTTAATAATAAAAGATAAATACGATACAACATTAGATTAAATTAAAAATTACATTCGAATTCTATAAATATATTTTCATTCTTAATATTTTTGATTATTCTTTCTATGATCTCATTATCTAATTCTTCTGGAGCATGAATGCCCTTTGTAAGCATATCAGGATTATTTAGCCATTCTTCTATGCAAAATACTGTTACCAAGCCCGTACATCTAGCCATAGAATGACCATCATTCGCACCTTCATCAGATATTGTCCATTTCATCATTTTATCATCGTGATTAATCGCTATTACTTCCATCCAAGTAAATTCTTCTACATTTTCATTATATTCCCAATCTTTTAATAATTGGTCATAATCTAGTGTTCCATCATTAAATTCATCAATGTATTTCTGAATGTGGCCTGGCCATCTAACTGTGAATTCTGATAATTCTGTTGCCGGTATTGAGGTCAATATACTTCTCAATCCATCTGTTAGAAATGCTTCCATCTGCCCCTTTCCAGATACGTGGATATTGTGCCTTTCAGATAATGGTTTCAATACGGCGATATTTGAATCTCTAACTACTCTTGCAGGACGTGTATATTCTGCAATAACATCCTTCGGAGAAAATGGTGCCATGTAATTCCATCCTCCTATTTTATCGATTGGATTGCCTCCTACTCTAATTTCTCCAACTTTAAGTTTACCCAGCCTCCTATGGGCTATGGAGATTAGCATATTTGATAGTCCAGGGGCAATTCCAACATCCCATAATACTGTAGAATTCTTATTCTTATTGCCCTTGATTAAACTATCTGGAGTAATTTCACTAAAGCTCAAATCTACAACTTTAACATTTTGAGGGCATAGTATCTTCATTGCCTCATGCCCGATATCTCCAGGTAACATATTGACTATTAAATCAAATTTAGGCATTTTGTTTACATCAACAATTATTTCTAATGCATCGCCTTCTACTATCGTGATGTTTTGATGCCCAATCAATTGTGAATTCGGGGCAATGTCATGTGCATAGACTAGATGGCCATTAATGGCTAATCTTTTGGCTACAAATGACCCCACTAGCCCCGTTCCCAAGCAATGAATGGATGCCATTAATTTCTCGGGCAAGGTTATCTTTATTGTGTTTAACTGTTCAAATACATCTAATTCATCGATGGTTTGATTGCATATATCATCTACCCTTTGTTATGGGAGATGCAGGCCATATTGATCCTTGGTCATCAGAACAGTCTACTGATTATGATAGAATATCTACTCAATTTGGATTAGACTCAATAGAATTATCTAAAATTCCCAATCCAAATATATTACATAGAAGGGGAATAATTTTTGGCCATAGGGACTTAGATATAATACTAGATTCCATACATAAGAGTGAAAAATTTGGCGTTCTAACCGGCCTTATGCCTAGCGGTAAGATGCACCTCGGTCATAGCATGGTAATTGACCAAGTAAAATGGTTTCAAGAACAAGGGGGAGATGTTACCGTTGCAGTTGCTGATTTAGAAGCATTAGCAACTAGATCTACTTCGCTAAAAAAAGGAAGAGAAGTTGCTTTAGAAGAATACATTATTAATTATGCTGCAATGGGATTGGATCCTAAATCTACTAGTGTTTATTTTCAAAGTAAAAGGCCCGATGTCCAACGTCTAGCCTTTACTTTGGGCCGTAAAACTAATATTTCTGAATTTGAAGCAATATATGGATTCGGAGGCGACACTAATTTAGCTCATGTTCAAGCACCACTTGTTCAAGCAGGAGATATTGTTCATCCTCAGATGGAAGAGTTTGGCGGGCTTAGGCCGATTGTAGTGCCTGTTGGAATAGACCAAGATCCTCACCTACGGCTAACTAGGGGCATAGTTAGTAAGACAAATTGGTTCAATGTTAAGCCTAGAAAAAATGGAGGACTTACTGTCGCATTATCAATTCAAGATGATAACTCGGAATTATTTGGAATTTCTAAAGATGGAAAAGTAAATCGTGAAGTTCGTAATAATATTTTTAATAGGATAAAATCGTCAATTTCTTCTATTGGGTATGCAGATATAATTTCTAATCCTAAACATGGCACATTAGATATTCCTGGGGCTTCAAATAATGATATCTCGCAATTAAAGTTGAATTTATTACGCTTGGAACGAAAGATTGGAGGCATGGGGTTCATGCAACCATGTTCTACTTACCACAGGTTTGCTGTCGGAATGACCGGAGATAAAATGTCTTCTTCTAAGCCAGAAACTACCATATTTATGAATGATAGTATCACTCAAATGGAAAAGAAAGTCAAGAAAGCATTTAGCGGAGGCCAACCAACTGTTGAAGAACACAGAAGGTTAGGTGGTGACTGTAGTAAAGATGTTTCATTTCAGTACTTACAATTTTTCTTTGAAAAAGATGATAATGTTTTAAATGATATAAAAAGAGATTATGAAAGCGGAAAAATATTAGCAGGCGAAATGAAAAATATATGCATTGAGAATGCTACAACATGGCTTAATGATTTATCTGAAAAAAGAGATGAATGGACTGATAGAGTTAACGAGTTTTTAGCACCTGATGCCTTTTAATCTTCGTTTAAATCAAAAATAGGTATGCTAGGTCCAGTTGGCAATTCGGCCATCTCTGTTTCATCTAAATCTCTAGACTTTGCATCTTCATGAAGAATTTGACTGTGCCCCATTGGATCCAATAATATCATCTCAACTGATCTCTTTCCAATTTTTATCTCATTTATCTTATCTAATAGAATTAAGCATTTTTCAATATTATCATCTTTATCTCTTTTGGCTTGTCTTAATATCATTTCAACAATTCCTTTAAACCTGTTGAGGACTCCTTCGATATTGGATATATATCCACTAGAATTGCTCCCAGGCTCTACTTCCAGTCCGATTTCATCTATCTTTATTGTACATGAAGATGATCTAACTACTCTCGTAGACATATGACTAATATTGGAAATTATTATTGACCAGGCTCCAGGTTTTTTTCCCTCCGCAGGGATAAAGTCCGTATTTTTCCAGCCACACTTTTCACATAGCATCGTCATTTGAGTGTGCTCCCCAAAATAAGGGATTTCAGAAATGTGGACAAACAATTTTAACCCTTTATCGGCAAAACATATTGGGCACGATTGCTCAATTATACTTTCCATAATTTCACCTATGCGGAGATGTTCCCCTCATTACCATCAAACTTAGAAGGAAGAAGCAAAAGTCTAGATTTGCCCAATAGTAATACAGTACCTGATAGATCAGATTCAACAAAATTACTAATGCGTTTTACTGCAATATTTAATTCAGTCTCTCTTTTTATTAACTCTGCCATTTCAATTATTACGATATCTCCATCCGAAATCCAATTCAAAATCATTGGCACTCCAGTTAAGTCTTGGAGTACTGCTCGATGTATGATGGTATCACCAGGGCCTCTTGGAGTAGGGGGATTGGGATACTTTTTATGTAAGTCATGATACTTTTCACCAGGTTCTAAATCTACATCATTATCAGAGGGATTTGATTCCATTTCAATCCAACGAGGTTCTCTATCCTCACTGGCCATAGTACATCGAATAGATTCATTGACTTGACTTCTTCTATCAATACATCAATTTAAATTAATTTAATTTTAGTGATTTTGAGCCTTGAGCCCCGTCGCATTCATAAGGGGCCTGATTTCAGTTAGGTTTGCTGGGAACTCTTCCACAGCGGGTGATTTTTTATGGATATGTCTTCTGAAGTAGTAAAAACTGGAACTAGCACTATTGGGATAACTTTTGATGGAGGCGTAGTAGTAGGCGCTGATCATAGGGCAACAATGGGGCATTTTATAGCAAATAAAAGCGTACAAAAAGTATTTCAAATTTCAAATTCTATAGCATTGACAACTGCTGGACTTGTAGGCCATGCACAATCTCTTTCCAGGACATTAGCATCTGAACTAAGATTATATGAATTAAAGCGTGATTCTCCAATGACGGTGAAAGGCGCAGCAACTCTAACAGCCAATATTTTAGTCGGCCGTCCTCATCATGTACAATTGCTAATTGTTGGAGCTGACAAGGATGGTTCAAGTGTATACAGTATCGATGCAGCCGGTGGTTCAATACCTGACGTTTATTGTGCAACTGGCTCTGGTAGCCCCTACATGTATGGAGTTTTAGAAGATCAATATCGGGACAATATGTCCAGAGAAGATGCACTAAAGGTTGCCGCTAAAGCACTCTTAGCTTCTGCTCAAAGAGATGCAGCTAGTGGCAATGGTATGGATTTAGCTGTAATTACTCTTGATGATGGTTTCAAATTACTTACAGAAGACGAAATAATCGTCCTTTTGTCCTCTCTATAATCATATTCCTGCACTAGTTCTCCTTTTCGAGGTACTAGTTTAGCAGGCTTTGCCTATTAGGATGTAAATATATGCGATTATCGTTAGTCGAAATGAAAAAGAGAATAGCCTCAGTTATACCAAAACATATAGATTATGATGTTGATTTAGAAGCTGGTTCTATTTCCATAATTACCAAAAGCCCATCTTCATTTATCGGTAGTGGAGATAGTTTAACGGTCCAAATTGCAAAATCTATCAAACGTAGAGTAGTTATACGCCCTCATCCAGATATACTTGCAGATGAAACTGCTATACATCAGGCAGTTTCAAAATATATTCCTCCTGAAGCCGGAGTGAATAATACCTTTTTAGATCCAGCATTATCCGAAATTATTCTGGAATGTGATGATCCTTCATCTGCTGTTGGTCCAAAAGGAATCCATATACAACAATTGAGAGATGAAATTGGATGGCTTGTCAACGTTGTTCGTGCACCAGCTATTGCAAGTAGGACGCAACATGATATCAGAAGATATAGAAAAGAAATGGCTAGTGACAGAAAAGCATTAATGCGTAAATTTGGAACTAGAATATACAGGCCAAAACGTTCAGGGGAGCCATGGGTCAGAGTAACCGCCCTAGGGTCCTATAGAGAAGTTGGAAGGGCAATGCATTTAGTTACAACAAATGAATCAAAAATTTTAGTTGATTGCGGTGCCAAGCCAACAACCAATAGAAATGAAACTCAACCATTTTTCTCTGCACCAGAATTATTGCCATTAGATAATTTAGATGCAATTGTAATTACTCATGCCCACGTAGATCATATTGGGATGTTGCCAGTTTTATTCAAATATGGATATAGAGGTCCAGTTTATTGCACTCCTCCAACTAGAGATTTGATGACATTATTACAAATTGATTACATTAAAGTAGCACTTGCTGAAGGTAATGATCCGCCATATTCAAAAGCTGATATTCAGGAATGTATAAAACATACTGTCGATATAAATTGGGGAGATAAAACTGATATATCTCCCGATATTAAAATAACTTTAGAAAATGCAGGCCATATATTGGGTTCCTCTAGCGTATATGCTCAGATCGGTGAAGGGAAATCTGAACATAGATTATTATTCTCTGGAGATATAAAATATGAAAAATCATGGCTCTTTGATGCTGCTACTGTAAGATTCCCCAAAGTTGATACCTTAGTAATAGAATCAACCTATGGTGGCCCAACAAATATACAACCAACAAGGCAACAGGCTAGTCACGAATTACAAGACTTAATTATTGATACTTTGAATAGAGGTGGCAAAATATTCAGCCCAGTATTCGCCGTTGGACGCTCACAAGAAGTAATGATTGCCATTGATGAATTATTTAAATCTGGTAAAGTTAAACCAGTTACTGTATGGTTAGATGGGATGATATCTGAAGCAACAGCCATACACTCCAGCCATCCTAATTTCCTCAATAGAGATTTGAGAAAACAATTATTGAAAGGTGGAGAACACAATCCTTTCAATTCTCCATGGTTCAAACAAGTAGAGTCTCATAAACAAAGAGAATCAATACTGTTGGAAACTAATCCTTGCATTGTACTTGCAACTAGTGGTATGATGACTGGAGGACCAATAGTAGAATATTTCAAGCACTGGGCACCTGAACATGGTAATACTCTCTGTTTTGTAGGATATCAGGCTTCTGGAACTCTCGGTCGTAGATTGCAAGACGGGCATTCTCAAGTCCCATTAATGGATAGGGGGCAAACTTTGATGATTGCTGTAAATTGTAATATGGTAATAATTGATGGATTTAGCGGTCATTCAGACAGAAATCAATTGATGGATTACGTATCTGCACTTCATCCAACACCCCGCAAAATTATTTGTCATCATGGTGATTCTCAAACATGTAATGCATTCAGACAAGGTTTAAGAGAGAAATTCAAAGTTCAAACTTATGCGCCTGATAACTTAGAAACACTAAGACTCGCATGAATTATAGTATTGGGATATCAAAACCAAAAGCTATTGGATCTATATTTTCATTATCTATTTCTCTGGTTTCATCATCCCAATCATTATGTTGTTTGTATAATTTCATTTTTTCCGTATTCGGGGCCAATCCTATTGCTAAAGGTAAAGGTGCTAGAAGTAAGTAACCCCAAACTTGAGTTGTAAGTGAATTATTAATCATAAAATTGTATATTGAAAATAGTATTAATATTAAGGAAAATGTTACTCCAATAACGGCCCTCAATGAAGTCATAATATGTATCCGAGAGAAGACTACTTCAATAAACCAGTCTAAATTAGATTAATTTTCAGGCAATTTATTGAACTAATATCTATTCAGAGTGACATGGAATCTACTTGGTCATTAATTAAATGCATTTGTGGCCATAATTTTGGCATAAAAAAAGGGAGTAAAATTAGGTGTTCTAGGTGTTCAAAAAATAATGAATATAAAATTATTAAGAATTTTTCATCTTCTATGGATCTTGGAATGGCTGTAGCTACGGCAAATGCACCAGAGGAAATCAATCATATAATAAATAATAAATTAAAAAAAACTGAAGCCAAAAAATATAATTTGAACTCAAATGAAGGAGGTAATTTGTCAAAATATCAGATTATGATGAAGAATGCTACATCAAATGATGGAGTCTTAAAGTTGGATAAATTAGTCAGTATCCTAAATAAGAATTTCATAGAAGATGTACTTGCCGAGGACCTCATTGCAAAGTCTGAATTTGAAGGACTAATTATTAGATCAGCGCAAAACGAATGGTCTTGGCTCTAGTAACCTTCATGACATATTGGCCGTTGGGCCGGAATACCACAGGGCCTGTGGGTTAGTCTGGTCTATGCTTGTTCGTTTGGGACGAACAGACTCTGGTTCAAATCCAGGCAGGCCCACCATAATTTATGCATACCACCTTGACTCAACCATAGATGCATAAATTTCCTATTTCCTAACTCTTTATGCCAAGGAATCAAAATATCTCCTTGACTAGATATCTTATCCAATTTAGATAATGCTCTATCATAGAATAATCTTCTAAGGGATAACTCTGATTTTTTTTGTATTTTTTCTCAAAAATTGTACCAGAAGGTGAGTCCCAAGCGTATCCAGGCTATTGTTGAATGGAACTATTCAAGTCCGACACCCCCTAAGGGGATCAATAAGAAATTTATATGAAAACATTGTAGTTTTTATATTTATAGGACTTTTTACTAGTATATTTTTATCTTCTTTATATGGCTGGGTATTATTTACCGGTAATGCTGATATTCTTTCTGGAGAATCACCATATTGGTCCTCAGAATCAGTCTCTAATTTTAGGCAATTCCTATGGAATAAAAGTATTTTATTAGGTTTAGGATTTTTTACAGCACTTTCCTTAATCTCATATCTTGCTATTCGAAGTAGAGACGCAGTTAAAAATACGAAAGTATTAAATTTTTCACAACTTAAGAAAATGAAGAAAACGGTCATTAAGAAAAAGAAAGTCATAACTAAAATTGATTGATTCATACTTTCCCTCCCAGTGATTCTAGATAACCAGTTTTGTGGAATTGCTGATTTTTCTGATTTACATATCTTTTCACTTGAAATGTGATACTTTTTCCATTTATGCACACTAACTTTATCAATAATAATCAATTCACCAAATATGGTAGATGGCAATTTAACGTTTTCTTTCAGGGTCTCGTTATCACGCTCGCCATCTGCCACCTAAATGATCTAAATATGAAATAATTTTTGAAGTCTACATATATTGTAAATGAATATTCTCTACAATTATTGCTAGGACTTAAGGATGAAGTGCTCACATCACAACCTGCCCGGACAAAAACCCGGGGGCCGGATATGTCCGGGTGGATTGTTTAGTTATGTTTTCGTCCGCTTGATATTCGGTTCCCATTTTAATTAGTTAATCTCTTTATTGCATTTATATCAAAATGAGATACGGCTATTTTTAATGCTTCCTTGATATCAAACCAACGTACTTCTTCAATTTCACCTTCTTTCGGATTAATATCTTCAATCATAACATTAGTATTACTTCTATATGTAAATGAGACCCAATTAATTCCATCTTCATTAAAAATTTTTTGTTGAATTAATGAATCATCATTCCCTGTTTTTATATTTCCAGATTCTCCCTTAGGATCGGATATGTTGATAATTATCCCCAACTCTTCCAAAACTTCTCGTTCGGCGCCTTTCCTTGGATGCTCTCCATAATTTACAAATCCACCTGGTAATGTCCAATATCCTGTGAAAAATCCTCTTGAGGATTTCGCCATTAATAATTTATTTTCATCATTCAAAATAATTACTTTACTGACTATTCTGTGAATTGTTCTATAGACGCACTCTCGTACTATTGGATGAACTACATTATCACTTATTGCATCATCTTTCCATGCCCAATGTTCTGGCCAATTTATTTCGGGCTCTCCTATAGTAATTTTGTAAGATTTATTTCCAATGGTAATCACATTATTTCTAATTTTTTTGTATGGTATCTTCAATTTTAGGACTTCATCATATGTTGGTAATCTAAGTAAATAATCTTCTAAAGCTAGAATTCTACCTTGCTTTGGTACTTGTGGCCCATTACCTTCATTATCTACCAATAGTATCTTTCCATCATGCTCTAGGTAAATATATTCAATATTTTCAAGCATAATTATTCCAATTTCTTTTAATAACCTAATATGTCCTTTAATTGTTCTTGGTAAAATGTACCAGAACTCTGTAAACTATTCAATTCTGATTCCTGTAATTCTAATTCAATTATCCTTTCAATTCCATTTTTTCCTAATATGACAGGAACTCCAATGTAGATATCTTCCATTCCATATTCTCCACTAAGATAAGCACTGCATGGCAGTAATCTTCGTCTATCATTGAGTACCGATTCTGCCATAATGGCAGCTGCACTACCAGGGGCATAAAATGCACTACCTCGTTCTAATAATTTTACTATTTCTCCTCCACCGCTAGCCGTTCTTTCACTAATTGCATTTATTTCTTCGGTTGATAATAGTTGAGTAATTGGTACTCCTCCAACTGTGGTGTATCTTGGCAATGGGACCATAGTATCTCCATGCCCTCCTAGTACCATTGCTTGTACATCTTCGTTACTACACCCAATTGCATCTGAAACAAAATGAGTCATTCTTGCGGAATCTAAAATCCCTGCCTGACCAATTACTCTATTGTGTGGAAAACCAGTTACTTTTTGCATGTGATAGGTCATTAAGTCTAATGGATTGGTAACCATAATAATTACTGAATCAGGAGCATGTTCTTTGATCCCTCGTCCAACTTGAGATATAATATCTGCATTCTTACCTATTAGGTCCTCCCTGCTCATGCCAGGTTGCCTAGGAAATCCTGATGTCACAACTACTACATCTGATCCTGCGATATCTGCATAATCCTTAGTCCCAGTAATCTTGCCGTCATAATTCAATACTTGCCCGCCCTGACTCATATCCAATGCCTTACCTTTTGCAAATCCTTCAAAAATATCTAAAAGGACAATATTTCCAATTTTTCTCTCAGCCAAAACAAACGCGCACGTTGCTCCAACATTGCCTGCTCCAATAACTGCTACTTTTCTTGATTCTCTCGCCATGGTATTCTCTAGTAGATACGATTGAGCCATAGGACTTAGCCTTTAGGAATTTTGATGTATGAATCTCGAACGGGAAAATATTTATTTATGTTCATTTCATAATATCAGCATGGAATCCAGAAGGTTGGCCTTAATAGGGATACTATTAGTAGGTTTTATTCCTTCAATATCTGTAATATTCGGTATTAAAATATTGGAAGATGAAATAATTTCACAAGTTTTTTTCATTGTATGTAAAATTATGATATTTGTTATTCCGACTATTTGGTACATAAAAATTGATAAAAATCCTATTTCTATTATTTTTCCTTCTAATGAAGGCATAAAATTCGGAATTATAACAGGTATTGCAATGTCCTTGATTATATGTGTAACTTGGATAATCTTTGAAAATAGTATCGATCTGATCTATATGGTAGATACTTTGGACGCTAAAGGATTATCAGATCCAAAAATTTATTTTGCTGGCATGATTTATTGGATTTTCATAAACAGTTTATTAGAAGAATATGTATTTAGAGGGTTTATAACTACAAAATCTAGTATTTTATTTAATAATGATAATGCTGGAATAATATTCTCGGCATCATTATTCACCTTACATCATACTCTAGCTTTGCATTATTTTGGATTCCTGTGGTGGCAGACATTTCTGGCTTCAATTGGACTATTATCAGCAGCTGCAATATGGTCAATGCTATATCTGAAATATCGTTCGATTTGGGTTTGCTGGATTTCCCATGCCTTGTGTGATATCGTAGTATTTTCTATTGGATATAATATATTATTTCAATAGTGCTATCTATGATTGTAGTCTATATGCCGGCGGTTTCAATAAGTATTTAGTTTTGGACAATAATATAATTTGTCAGCGACTTGTTGATTTATTGGAGAGATAATAATGAGACTTGGAGTTTTAAAGGAACCAGAAGGTGAAAATAGAGTTGCAATTGTGCCCAATTCTGTAAAAAAACTAACAAAAAATGGTTTTAAAGTATATGTTGAATCAGGGGCTGGCATTCTATCTAATTATTCTGATGAACTATATTCAAATCAAGGGGCGATTGTCAGTAAAAGAGAAGATGTTTTATCATGTGAATTATTAATCACAATAAGAATATTGGAAAAAATTGAACTACGCAAAGGAATGATGCTAGCATGCGTAGCAGATCCATTTAGGCAGCCTGAAGTGATTCAAATGTGTATGGATATGGATATAACTTTATTTTCTATGGATATGATACCACGTCGACTATCAAGGGCTCAATCAATGGATGTTAATTCTAGTCAAGATAACCTTGCAGGATACAAAGCAGTACTTTTAGGGGCTTCTTATGTCCCAAAGGGAATTCCTATGATGACTACATCTGCAGGTACTATTAGACCTGCTAAAGTAGTTATTATGGGTAGTGGAGTAGCAGGATTACAAGCCATTGCAACTGCAAAAAGATTGGGTGCGATTGTTTATGCATCAGACGTTAGAAAATCTGCTGCTGAACAAATAGAATCTGTAGGTGGAAGATTTATCGAAGTAGATGGAATGGATGATTTTGAAGATGAATCTGGGTATGCCAAACCTCTTACTCCAGAATTTATTCAAAAAGTTAATTCAACTGTTTGCCAAGTAGCATCAGATGCAGATATCATAGTTACGACTGCTAGAATTTTTGGTAGACCCGCTCCAATAACAGTACCTAAATCTGCTATTTCTAAATTTAAATCGGGGGCGGTGGTTGTTGACATGAATGCAGATGTTGGCGGAAATTGTGAACTAACAGTTCCAGGTGAGATAATTACAACAGACAATGGAGTAATAATTGTTGGAACTTCAAATTTACCTGGTACAGTTGCAAATTCTGCAAGTATGTTATACTCCAATAATCTTACAAACTTTATAATTTCAATATTTGAAGATGGTAAGATACAACTCTCTGAAGATGATGATATTTTAGTAGGCGCACCAGAAGGATCTGATTTTCATATATCAGGAATGGGTGGAGTATTAATATGTAATAATGGACAAATTCATCCAAAACAATCTAAGTTAGGAGGTTTAATTAAATGATTACAGAAGTTGAAATAATAGGTTCCATAACTCTATTTGTATTAGCAATATTTCTTGGTTTTGAATTGATTACAAAGGTTCCTTCGATGTTACATACTCCATTAATGAGCGGTGCAAATGCAATATCTGGAATTAGCGTTGTCGGGGCTTTAATTGGCGCAAATGTAATTTTTAATGGGGGAGATACTCAATTATCAGGTATCTTGGCATTTGTTGCAATCGTTCTAGCAATGATCAATGTTATTGGTGGTTTTGTCGTTACTAACAGAATGTTAGTAATGATAGCTGGCAAAAAGAGAAGGGAGGATTAGTTATGATTGGTGATTGGGTTTCAATAGGCTATCTCATTTCTGCTACTCTTTTTATATTTGGATTAAAGAATTTGGGCCATCCTAAAACTGCACCAAGGGGGAATAGATTAGGTGCAATGGGAATGGCAGTAGCAATTTTCACTACTATACTAGAAATGAATTTACTTGATGAGGGAATTATTGGATGGGAATTAATAATTTCTGGTTTAGTAATAGGTTCCGTTATAGGTTACATAATGGCGATCAGAGTAGAGATGACTGGAATGCCAGAATTAGTTGCTTTATTCAATGGATTCGGTGGTGCAGCATCTGCATTAGTGGCATTATCAGAAAGTTGGAGATACATATATGAAAATGATATTGTTCCTAGTGGATTGGAATTAACAGTTATTTATGTCGCAGCTGGCTTATCTGCTCTTGTTGGATGGATGACGCTTACTGGTTCTCTACTAGCAATGTTCAAGCTAAAGGGTGGAATCAGTATTTTTGGTAAATGGTATCGAACTCCAACTTGGGGGCCTTCTTGGTTAAATTTTGTAAAAGTATCATTGTTCTTATCTTCATTAATCCTGATATGGATGTCAATTCAGTATCCTACGGATGAAAATTTATTATGGGCAATTATAATAATCTCTTGCATCCTTGGTGTATTGATTGTTCTACCAATTGGTGGTGCGGATATGCCAGTTGTCGTATCATTATTAAATTCACTATCTGGAATAGCAGCAGCATTTACAGGATTTATTATATCTAACAGTGTATTAATTGTAGCAGGTTCCTTAGTGGGAGCATCAGGATTAATTTTGACATTTATTATGTGCAAAGCAATGAATAGGACATTACCAGATGTGCTCTTCAAATCATTCGGAGGATCTGAAAAGGCCACTCTTACTAGGACAAAAGTCGGCGCAGATGCCGAAGAAGTAGTTATGATGATTGATGGTGCCCAAAAAGTAATAATTGTTCCAGGCTATGGGATGGCAGTAAGTCAATGTCAACATCAAGTAAAGGAATTTGCTGATTTATTAAAAAGTAAATTCGACACTGAGGTAAAATATGCTATTCATCCAGTTGCTGGAAGAATGCCCGGTCATATGAATGTATTACTTGCGGAGGCTAATGTTCCATATGAACAATTAATTGAGATGGAAGAAATTAATCAAGAATTTTCTGAGTGCGATATGGCAGTAATTATTGGTGCAAACGATACATGTAATCCAGCAGCACGAAGTGGAGAAGGGCCATTAGCAGGCATGCCAATAATTGATGCCGACAAGGCGCGTTCTGTTGTCATAATCAAGAGAAGCCTTTCAGTAGGATATGCTGGCGTTGATAACGATCTATTTTATGAAGACAAGACGATGATGCTTTTCGGAGATGGTAAAGCAATGATGAATAATCTTAATTCTGCGCTTAAGGATTTATGATATAATGGCTAATTATGAGGTCCTCTTCTAGTAATAGTTATGTGGCATTGGCTCTCGAAAATGAAATAGGTGGTGCGATGAAGCAGACTGTCAAAAGATCTAGTATTGTAATTTTCATTATTGGATTATTAATTATACCAGTATTTGGTATGAGTGGAGGGCCATCTGCGCTAAATTCAGATGAAGAACTAACGGTGAAATATGGATGTTCATGTCATAACAATGGCGCCACATCTGCTCGAGTAGTCGTAATGATTACGGGTGTTCCAATTATGTATGATATCGACTTGACATATGATCTTACAATAACCGTTGCAGATTCTTTGACACTATCTGGTGGTAATGGTAATGTTAAAGCAGGTTTTTTACTATCATCTGATGCTGTGGGATCATTTTCTTGGGAAGATAGCGAAGACATTCGACAAGCAGAAGATCGAATAGATGATATATCTCATTCAGATACTGACTCTGACGGGATTTGGAAAATTAAATGGACTGCACCTTCAGAAGATGTTGGTCAAGTAAATTTTTGGTTAGCAGGAAATTCAGTTGATGGGGCCGGAATTCCAGATGAGAATGATTATTGGAATTTACTCTCTTTCTCAATAAATGCTCCGGGCACTATTTCTACTGATGAATCAAACTCCACACTCCAAACAAGAACTATTTCAGTTGGCGATTATGATTCACTTTTCGTTTTAGAGATAACTGATGAACAAATTGAACAAGAGAAACAAGATGCTCTTTCCCAAAAAATGTTCACACAGGGCAATATGTTCTTTTGGACAAGTTTGGTTGCATTGATAGTT
>JBKEHQ010000030.1:0-14990 GCA_046710875.1 Candidatus Thalassarchaeaceae archaeon | reverse complement strand
ATAACTACATCTACTAACGAAGGATATTGGTATTATGACTATATTATTCCTGAAACTTTAGAAATTGGAAATCATACATTCACGGTATTAAGCCCAGAACAAGGTTACCACCGTCAAGGAAATTTTGATACCAATCTTACCGTAGCATATCATACTAAAATTTCATTATCATTAGGTTCTCAATATGCAACTAGAGGAGACAACTGGGACTTCACAGGCAGACTTTATGAAGATGATACTCAATTTCAAATTGGACTCCAAGGAAGAAATATATTAGTACTTCTGGATGGTATTGAGATTTCCACTATTACATCAAATGACGATGGGACGTTCAATTATAATCATACTCTTGGATATCAAATTTCTCGAGGAATGCATGATTTCAAATTTTCATTTGTTGGTGAGTTATTTTATCTCGCAACAAATACAAATATTACTACATTTGTTAATTCTGATATTCAAATAGAAATCTTACCAATTACTCATACTATAGTACGAAGTTCAAGTAATCAGCCTATTAAAATTCAGGGCTTTGCTAGAGAAATAGGTGGGCAATTCAGTATATTCGAGAATTTATCAATAAATCTTTTTTGGGAAAATAGTAATTTACCACTTAAATCTGATCCTTGGGCCAACTCTGGAACATTAAATTTTCAAATTATTTCTACCGCGCGACAGTTTATGTTACCAGGAATAAATACTCTTGAATTAATTATTGAATCTGATGAAAATAGATATCTAAATGGTGCATCTATAGAAATTGATGTCTTGGTACTTGTCCAAATAGACTTTGTTTTCTCTGACCTCGACCTAGTTAATGGTCAGAGGATTTTGCAAGGTTCTGTGAATCTAACGGCTAATGATACGGGCGAAATGTTGCCCGGAGTCTCCATGTCTGCTTTATTATTAAATGGTTCAACAACTCATTTTTCATCTACAAAACTAACTGATGAAAATGGAAGATTTAACTTTGAATTTAAGGCTCTTTCGCCATTACCTCCCCTATCGGACAAATTAATTTGGGGAGATTTAAATGTACAAATTAGTTCTAATTCAATATTTGTTGATCCAATCAGTCTATCTAACTTAGCATTACAAGGGAACATGGAAATTATTTATGAAGAATCAGATTCTGAAAATATTTTGGGCCCATTTATGTTAATAATAGGTTCTATATTGATTGTATCTCTACTGACAACTTCCTTCATATTATACGGACGGCGTAAAAAATCTCAATTATCGGAAATTGCAAATATTTTTAGTTACGCGTCAGAACTTTTAGCCGCAGGTGATGAAGTACGTTCTTCAATTTTTATCTGTTATCAAAATCTTTGTGAAGTACTAATGCAAAGAGGATTTTTAAGGAGGGGGTTTGAGACTGTTAGGGAATTTGAATTAGCTATTAGAACTGCTTTACCTGAAATACGCGAAGAATCTCTAATTGCATTAGATCGTATTTTCGAAGAAGCCAGATATTCAAGCCATATTTTGGGTGAAAATCATCGAAGTAATGCAACACTTGCACTGACCTCTGTAGTAGATGAAATCAACTCTCTTGAGGAAATACCAAATAGGGAAAATGAAATAATTTCAGATATTAAGTAATCGATACCTAATTACTCAATTCTAAAGTACCTTGGGACCAAACTCCTTTACTAATTTTTATGCTATCATTGATCAAGAATTCCTCAACATTACCTCCGAATGTATTCGGTACAATAATTCTTAGATGGGTACGGTTTTTGTTAATTTCAACGATTATATCCCTTGGAGAATTCGATTCTAAAGGAATTAAAAAATTAGATTTAAATTCTATGGATTTTGAAAAATCCTTAAAAATACTCAAATTACGTATTTCTTTTAAAGATACTTTCTCGTCTTCCATTGAATCTGATAATTTTAATATCATTTCATTATGGCTAGATCTAACATCATTTAAATGAGTTAATCCATTTAGAAATGAATCATGCATTTTTTCTGCGTTGATATCTAATCCAAAATCTTCATTACTAACCGTGCCATATCCATCTTGTTCTGATTCTAAAATTGATATTTCCAGCCTTTCCCAATCCATGTTATCAACTTGACCCACAGGTTCAACGTGCATTAACTCATTGTTCAATATTTCTTAATTGCAGGTTCTGGAAAATGCTCAAAAAATGACTTTGTAAATTTTTCAGTTCTTAGATAATTGCTAGTTTGCCTTATTTGTAACGAACTAGGCATACATATTTTATAATTTCTGTTAAGTAATCTGTTTTCTAATAGTACTACAAGTGCCCTATCTTCTCCTTTCCTAATTGGCCTGCCGATTGCTTGCATCAGGCTATTAACTGCTGGCTGAGAGCTAGAATAACGCCATGCCAAGATATTTCCAAACCTTTTTTCATAATATGACTTTAATGCATTTTGCCTTGCACTTGGAGGGGCAAGAGGGAGGCCAACACAAATAACTGCATCCAATATATTTTCAGGATAATCTACTCCTTCTGAGAATTTTCCCCCCAATACTCCTATAAGTATACATCTTTCTCCCTTTTTTCTACTTTCATGTAATTTATTTACCTTTTTTCCAACCTCTCCTTTGGACATCATTCTCCTCTCGATAATATGGTGAGTTATAGACCATGGAATCCAAGAAGAACCCTCATGATTAACGATATTATCCAACATCATATAGCTAGGAAAAAATAATGCTATATTCCCATTTGTATTATCTAATACTGATTTAATGTGCATCCTTATATTGTGAGAATTATTCATTCCTCTGTCTGTAAATTTTGTAGTGACATCCCTTGCAATTAAAATTGGCCTCCTATTTGACAAAAAGTCTGATTTATATTCTTTTGCAATAACTTTTCTATCATCAGGAATTTGTAAGATATCTGAATACATCCCAGGAGGATAAAGTGTACCTGACATAATTATTGACCCACTCGTTTTTTCAAATAATGGTCCACTTACTACTCCTGGATCCAATAAAAAACTTCGAACTATTATTTTCTCTCTCTCACCTATTTTATCTATGACAAGAGCCAATGCTGAACTATTCATGTATTCTAAACAAGTCTCTAACATTTCCCCAAGTCTTGAACATGCCGTGGTTTCATCTCCTTCTGAGTCTATTGAATCATCATTTTCAACTTTAACTATTGATAATTGATTTATCATTTTCCTAAGTACGGCAAAATTATTATTATCTTTAAACTCCAAAGATTCCATTAAAATAGAATTAATTTCTCCCAAAAAATCACCAGTTTCAATTTTCATATCCTTTTCATCTTTTAATAAGTCTTCTTTAGAGTTAAACCATTTTTTCATCTCTTTTCTTAGTTTATTCAATTGATTTGTAGTACTCCTTATATCTTCAATTTCCTTATTTCCATATGGATTATCTACTTCTATTTGTTTTAATTTATTCTCTTTATTACCTAAGAATTCTTCTAATTCGCTATATGCGTCTTCAAATGTCCTATGTTCGACGATTCTCTCTAGGCCATTCCTTATTCTATCTGGTAAATTATGTGCTTCATCAACAATTAATATGGTATTTTCTAATTCAACTCCCATCGCCGGAAGAGATAATTCCATTACATTTTCAATAAATACATGATTATAATCACAGACTATGACTCTAGCTCCTTTGGCCGCAAATCTTGCAGCAGCCCAAGGGCATGATTCAACCTTTTCTGCTAATTCTATAATTTCCTCTACATGCATTGGACTTTCTAAAATCCTATTTGCTAACCTTATCCTTCTAGATTTTCTAGAACCTTCTTCTATATTTACTTCACAAGAACACTCACCTGTTAGTGGTTGAATATTTTTACACATTCCTTCTCTTCCAATTATATCTACTAACTTTATGTCAGGTATAGTCGAAATTTCACGTTCATTTAAAGACTTTACAGTATCAACTACAATTTTGTGTTGGGATTGCCGGCCTGTTAAAAAAAGTATTTTTTTTCCATTATCCGAATCGTATGAAATTTTTAATGCAGCAGCCAATGATGCAGCCGTTTTTCCTATTCCAGTTGGAGCTGCGGCTAGCAAAAAACCATTTTCTCTTAATGTATTTATGCCATCTTCTAGCATCTCCTTTTGTGAAGGTCTAAGGGTATCATGGGCAAAAAATTTCATATTGATTGACATTTCCTCCTCACCCATCTTTTTTGATGCTGGTAATAGAACGACCAATAAGATTGGCCTTTAATGAAAGTATAAAAAATTTAAAAATTTAATATTATTTATCAATTGTAGCAATAGATAAATGATTATTTTATCTGTACTTATTGCCAAAACTAATTCCATATTTATTATCTGCGACAATCCCACGAGTAATTCGTGGTGCTTCCTTTGCATCATAACCAACAGCATTAGATAATTTTGCTCTTTTGACTACTCCTCTAAGTCCAATCATTGGCTTAATTCCATTTATGTGATTTTTGGCGAGGGAGCGTCCCCTTCGCTCCCCCGCATTTTTTTTGTGCATCCCATCTTTACTCATTTCTCTCACCTATTTATTGAGCATTCGAATCATTATTATAATGAGCACGAACTTCCTCCATTCGTGCTGAAAGTATATTGTCTATCGTCATTCCATCTAAAGTATCTTTACGAATATATTCCTTTGCTCCCTGCTTCAATACATTTTCGGGAGAATCTGAATGTAAATCACAATAATTCATCATCCTAATCGTAAGATCTGGCCCTAAATTAACTTCTACCTTTTCATTTATTGTTGAAAGTGGAGATGAAATAAATTTTCTAACTGCATCTCTTATTACATCTGATCTATTCCTTGATCCATCTAAACCAATTCTTTGATCCAATTCCAAAAGATAGTCTTCAGGTATTCTAAGTGATACCATGGGACTGTTACCGGCTAATCTCGGACTCTTCATTGTATCTTCGAGATAGCATTAAGCATATAAATATAATGCAATTGAAAGACAAATGAATTACAATTTTATATTTTTTAATCCTTTAATATTTATTTTTAATAGTTTAATTCAAAGGAGAGTATTGTTTCGGATATAATGGAGGAGTATATGTGAAAATCATAAATGATACAATTCATGGGCAATTCAATATTTCTGGTGTAAGGGAAGAATTACTCAAAACTCCTGAGATGAATAAGCTTAGTCATATTAAGCAATTAGGACTTGCTCACCTAGTTTTCCCCGGAGCACATCATACACGCTTTGAACATTCTCTTGGAGTATCTCACGTAGCCGGGATGATGGCAAACTCATTAAATTTAGATGAACACGAAAAATTAACAGTTCAAGTCGCGGGAATGTTACATGATGTGGGACATGGCCCATATTCTCACACATTGGAACACATTCTTCATGAACAAGGAGGTTTGGATCATATGTCCGTAACTGAAGGTATCATTATGGGAGAATATGATGTTTTAAGATCTGATGAAATGCCTAATGAAGATAGGATAATGATTCCAGAGATTTTAGAATTATATGACTTAGTTCCAAATGAAATTGCTAATTTAATACGTGGTCCTGATGCTGGCGGAACTGAAAGATCTTTATTATCATGGACTGAAGGAAAAGAGGACTTCGTAGGTATTGACAATACTTTATCACATTTAGTTCACGGGCCAGTAGATTGCGATCAAATAGATTATTTACTAAGAGACTCACACTTTACCGGAGTTAAACATGGCATCATAGATCACAATAGGCTCATATCTAGCATGGATAGAAAAGGGGGAGATATTGCAATTAATGAGGGCGGTATTTCTTCATTGGAGGGTATGCTAGTTGCCCGAGGGCTTATGTATAGTTCAGTATATTTTCATAGGGTGACTAGGGTAACTGAAGTTATGCTTTCAAGCGCAGTAGAGAGGAGCCTAGGCTCACTCCCAGATTCTCTTGACATGCAAAGATATGTAGATTCAGAAGTTTGGGGTGCTTTAAATAGTGCAAATGATTATTCAAGAGATATAGTAAAACGTTTCAAATATCGACAATTAATGAAAGTCTGCGTTAGTCTTCGCCGTCAAGAGTTATTAGACCATCAAGTTACTAGATTGATTGAAATGTCTCAAAATTCATCTATTAGAAGGTCATTTGAAGATGAAATTGCAACTCGTGCCGGATTACTTCCTGGTTATGTTTTAATAGATATGCCGAGTGTAAAATTACTGCTATCAGAACCAAGGATGTCCCAAGTTGACATTAAAATTATTGGAGATGATGGAAAAATCAGGTGGCTAAGGGAACATACTCCAATTGCCGAGGCATTAAGGAGTCGTCAAGTAAGCCAATCGGCAGTATACGTGATGACTGTCCCTAGCCATAGGGAGATAGTATCAAAACTAATTAAATCATATCTTCTTGATTAGTTTATCAATACTACTAAATGGATATTATTAGATATTTTATAGGGACATTATTCAAAAGTAATAGGCGTCTCGCGCGCTGCATCAGGCTATAAAAAAAATCTGATATTGGTGAAACTAATGGATAAAATAATGAAATCTGTTTATAATGACGTAATAAAAAGAGATCCCGACCAGCCTGAGTTTCATCAAGCAGTAGAAGAAGTCCTAGAAAGCTTGTCTCCGGTCATCAAAAAGCATCCAGAGTATCTTCCAGTGGTTAGATCAATTGTTGAGGCTGAAAGGATAATACAGTTCAAGGTTCCATGGTATGATGATAATGGCGCATTACAAGTTAATAGGGGCTTTAGAATACAAATGAACAGTGCAATCGGTCCATATAAGGGTGGTTTGAGATTTCATCGTTCAGTAAATCAATCAATTCTTAAATTTTTAGCATTTGAACAGGTTTTCAAAAATAGTCTAACTGGACTCCCAATGGGCGGAGGAAAAGGTGGATCAGACTTTAATCCAAAAGGAAAATCTGATCAAGAAGTTATGCGTTTTTGTCAGTCATTTATGATGGAATTATTTAGGCACATAGGTGCAAATCTAGATGTTCCTGCCGGCGATATAGGAGTTGGAGGTAGAGAAATAGGATATTTATTTGGCATGTATAAGAAGCTAGCAAATGAATTCACAGGAATATTGACTGGAAAAGGCCCTTCATATGGAGGATCTCTAATACGTCCAGAAGCCACTGGATATGGATTGGTTTACTTTGCTAAAGAGATGCTAGCAACAAAAAATAAATCATTTGATGGTGTCGAATGTAGCATTAGCGGTAGTGGGAATGTTGCTCAGTTTGCTGCTGAAAAAGTTATACATTTGGGTGGTAAAGTATTAACTATGTCAGATTCTTCAGGCTGGATCTATGATCCTGCTGGAATAGACAGAGAAAAACTAGATTGGATTATGGATTTAAAAAATATCCATAGAGGTAGAATCAGTGAGTATGTAGATAAATTTACTGGGTCAAGTTTTACTAAATCTGAACCAGAACCATCATCAAGTGGATTATGGGGGGTAAATGTAGACGTTGCACTTCCCTGTGCTACTCAAAATGAAATAGATGGTGAAGAGGCAAAAATGCTTGCTGCAAATAATGTCATCGCGGTCGCTGAAGGTGCAAATATGCCATGTACTCCTGAAGCTGTAGAAATATTTCATCAATATGGAATTCTATTTGCACCTGGAAAAGCATCTAATGCAGGAGGGGTTGCTACTTCAGGTTTAGAAATGTCACAAAATAGTTTAAGATTATCATGGTCAAGAGAAGAAGTTGATGATAGACTACAAAAAATAATGATTGATATACACAAGAATACTTTCGATACTGCAAAAAAATATGGACTACCGGGAGATTATGTTGCTGGAGCTAATATCGCAGGTTTCCTTAAAGTTGCAGAGGCTATGACAGCACAAGGATTAATTTAAAATATTATTATTACCTATTCTTAATCATCTTTTAAATCCTTATTTTTTATATTATTTACAATAATATATCCAGAGAAGAATATGCCAAAAATTAATGCTATTATGATTGGCATAATATTAGATAGTCCGCCCTCCTTGACTATTGATTCCCAATTAATGATGGAACTGGTCATGCTACCTCCTCCAAAAGAATCTTCATTCACTAATTGCGTAGGTGTCAATATTTTACAGTTTAATTGCTCATTTCCCGATTTAATACTTTGCCAATTGAATAATATTTCACCAATTTCATCGGGATTTATCAAAGTATTTGGATAACTATCAGTTTGTGCTGCTTCACCCGTACTATTCAGATAACACGTAATCGCTATATGGGCAGGTGCATCTCCTACATTTTTTATTTTAGCAATCATCATAATAGATCCGGATGCATTTTTTATATTATTTTCTGACTCTAAATTCACCCATTCAATTTTTGGAGTATTTTGAAATATTTTCATACTCTCTATCTTATCTAGTGAAATTCCATAAGTTCCATAATTTTCTATCTGGGAGTTTTCTGGATTCCATGCCGTTCTATATTTGATTACATTTATTATTGCATTTTCCTTCCATATATCATTTTCCTTCCAAATATTGTCCTGTGACCATGCAATTTCAATAATTCTTTCTCTCCCTCCATCAATGTAAGATATACCTTCTGAATTACTAAAATTAGTATATTTGTTAACTCCATAGAGTCCCAAAATTTGATATTCAACATAAACAGCATCAAATTCTAGGTACTGCCCTTTAATCCTTCTTTCCCACTTGTCGGTTAATCCTCCAGAACCAGATGCACCTTCCTCCCAATTGATTGTACTTTCCGGCATTGCTCTTATGTCATGATCATCGAAGCTATTTGTAAAATTAGAATTCCCGCTTATCATTATTGATGAATTATCACTTAACAGTAAAATTGGACCTGATCTATCTAAATAAGAATCAAATAATTTGATATCTCCAGATGATTTAATTAAACCGCCTATTATTGAGGAATTATATGAATTCAATGATCCTTCTACATTAATTTCATAATTACGATTACCAAACGGCCTCATATTCCTGTAATTAAGTTCTATTGCATCATAATTATTTGTTACTCCTCCATCAAGTATCTGGATATTACTTACAGTTATCGGATTAGTACAGCCATATCCATGCATCCCTATCTCAATTTTACCATTCTGGTCGCTAAATGAATATGAAAATTCTTCCCCACTCATTTCTAAAATTTCATCGTCAATATAGGCACTTGCACCATTGAATGTAGTCCCTTCTAGTGCTAAAATCGTAATTTCAAATTCTTCATTATATAGATCTTCATTAATAATTATTGTTGATCTGTTGTACTGATCGCAATAGCCATATCCAACTAAGTTAGTTGGTATATTGTCAGATATTATGATAGAATTGTCAATAATTAACTTACCCCCTGATTCTATATTTATGCTCAAACCTGTTGAAATTATCAACTCTGAATTACTGATAGTCAACTCCCCTCCGTTAATAATTTTTATATTACTTTCTAAATTATTATTTTCGGTCCATGTTACATGTGATTCTATCAATATATCTCCTCCTTGTTGACCCATCACTATTCCTGAAAATGATATATTTAGATACATCATTATCATTATGAATGTCACAAATTTCTTTATTTTCATAATATTCCCAAGTGTGGATGCCCAATTAACTATTCGATTATATGATTAATATTGGGACAACTCTTTCAATAAATCATACTACGAACAATATATGGTCGTACTTGAGTTCATTTTAGATGTTGTAACTATATTATTATTATATGGTCCGGCATATCTGGCCAACACTGGTGCTATGTTATTCGGAAAATGGATCCCAGAATTAACCAAAACCAAGACTCTGACTATAGATGGAGGGCGGTCGTGGTCAGATGGAAATAGGATTTTGGGTGATGGAAAATCTTGGAATGGATTATTCGGAGGTGCTTTTTTCAGTGGAATACTGATGACTTTATCACATATTACTTGGAATAATAATTCTATTGATTCAAATAAAATTTTTGTAGACCCACTGGATATGTCAGATTCTAGCGATTGGTTTTGGCTTTACAATGACTATTTGACTGCCTTTATTTTGGGGTGCACTCTTGGCTTTTTTTGTCTCTTTGGCGATTCATTAGGGTCATTTTTCAAAAGAAGAAAGGGACTCAAAAGAGAAGGTATTGTAAGTTCTAAAGCACCAATATTGGATACTATGCCGTTTGCAATTTGTATATTTTTATCCAGTTTTGTATTATTTCCAAATCAGGTTTTTACTCAAAACCTTTTTATCTTTCCTATTTTAATTCTGTTAGTTTTAACGCCGATTATTCATAGGGCAACAAACATTCTTGGATTTAAGTTAGGACTCAAAGACGTCCCATATTGATTAAGTATATTCTTATTGCTAATTATCTTCGCCCGTCCTAATGGCACTTCTGGATGTTCTGATTATAGGCAATGGAGGCAGGGAACACGCTATCGCCGTTGGCCTAAATAACAGTAAGTCAATAGATAATATTCATGTTGCCCCAGGTAATGTCGGAACCTATAAAATCGGCGTAAATCATGATATTGATATATCAAAATCTGAAAATATTACTAGCTTAGCTTCTAAATTAAATGTAGATTTAGTAATAATTGGTCCCGAGATGCCACTTGTTAATGGCATTGCTGATGAGTTAAATAAAATTAATATCAATTGTTTCGGTCCAATTTCTAAATGGGCTAATTTAGAAGGTTCTAAAAAATATGCAAAGGAATTAATGAAATCACTTAATATTCCAACAGCCGATTATGTGTTGATATCAGAAGTTTCCAATAATCATGAAATTTTAGATTATTTTAATCCTCCATGGGTTATAAAAAGAGATGTCCTCGCGGGCGGAAAAGGCGTCAAAGTTACTTCTGATAAGATTACTGCCATATCTTCAATAAATGATGCAATTTTATCTGATGGTTATGTATTGGTTGAAAAATTCCTCATGGGTGAAGAAGCTTCCATTCTAATTATGATGGATGAATCAGATTATGTTTGTCTACCAGCCAGTCAAGATCACAAACGTCTATTGGATAATGACGAAGGGCCAAATACTGGAGGTATGGGTGCCTATGCTCCTGCTCCAATAGTCACTCCTTCGATCTTACAGCGAGTGGAAGAAGAGATAATTGGGCCCATGCACCACTTCTTAAGAAATCAAGACAATCCATACAGAGGCTGCCTCTATGTCGGTTTAATGATAGATGATGATGGTGCTCCAAATGTTGTTGAATTTAATGTTAGATTTGGAGATCCGGAAACTCAAGTTACTATTCCCCTAATATCGTCAGATTTGGGGGAATTATTTTATTCTGTATCATCCGGAAAATTATCAGATTATAAAATTAAATTTCATAAATTACATTCTGCAACTGTTGTTTTAGCATCAAAAAATTATCCAGATTCTCCAATCATTGGCGATTTAATTTATGGCTATGATGTAGTTATTGATGAGGGAGAAATTAATGCATTCATACACTATTCAGGAACTGCAAAAAATGAACAAGGATTGTATGTTTCTTCAGGAGGCAGGGTCCTCTCTGCAACAGGTATTGCGCCAACCCTTAGGGATGCCGTGGAGGCTTCATATCAAATCATAAATAATATAACATTAACTGGTTCACATTTCCGCTCTGACATAGCATCTAGAGCATTTCGGAGATGATATTTTTTCATATCAATACTATCATTAATTTATATTACTCCACGAACCGTTAAAACAATCTGTCAATTCGCCGCGATGTTAAGCGTTGATGCTGTAACGATTGGTGATTAAATATGAATGACAAACAACAGGCAACAGGAGGTAATTTTTCTTCAAAGGATATTACTTCGATTCCCGTAATAGTAACTACATTAATGGTACTTTATTTTGGAATAAGTTTTGCTGTTAATGACGGAATAGGTAATGATGGATATGCGAAGGTATTAATCTTGCCACTTGCCGCTGCTTTGGCCACTGCCGTAGGTAGGATTAGTCCATTCTTACCAATGGAAAATTTTTCTAAATATAGATCAATTTCTATTTCCTTTGGAATAATATTAGTAGCGTTTTTGTTAAATATTATTTCACCAAGTAATTTTAATAATATCTTCATTCTAACATTCATATTCGTTGGTTTATCTTCAGTAGCGTTATCTCAACTAAAACGATTCGAAGCATCTAATATTTTGTTATCAATTGTGGTGGGATTCCATCTTGCAGTTTCTTTCGCATCTAATATTTTTACGGATGCAGGATTGACCATCAACTCTGAAAGATCTGCAATCGGAATAGCATTCCTGACATTTTGGATTGCTTCCATATCTATAGGGTTCACGCTTGCAATGTACCTAAGAGGAACATTGGATCACAAGGGAGAAGGCTCGCTATTCTCCGAAATACCAACATTTAATGAAAATAAATCTATTGTATTATTTTCCACTTTTATCTCCATAATATATCTCATACCTCTGCTTCAAATTGAAAACAATCAGTCTCTTGGAATAGGTTGGGCAATTTTTACAAACTTAATAATTATTTTTTATGCTTTTTGTTATTCAGAAAGATGGAATGTTATTGGGGCAATTATTGCCATAAATTGGTTCATATATACATTAGGCCATCTTCAAGAAATAGGTAATACGTTTTATCCTAATATTTTTGAAGGAGAAGACTTTTTGGGCGCTTTTTCTTGGTTTTTTATTACCTTTTGGTTAAATATCTTGGCAATAACATTAGCATCAAGGGGATACTTTGGCGATATAGCACCTATGCGTACTCATGGTAAATTCAGATTGTGGTGGAATTCTAATTTCTATAATATTTTGATTCCACTCTCATTGATTACAGCCCTTGCGGTAAGAATAATTTGGAATGTGATACCTGCAATGAATGCTTCAGGGACTGGTGACTGGGATATGTCAGGAGGATCTGATCCATGGTATATGAAGCGCGTAGTTGATTATATAGTGGCGAATAATAGTCATTTAATTTTTGATATGGATAGAGCTTATCCAATCGGTGCTATTAATCCAAGGCCTCCGCTATTTACTTGGTCTCTCGCATTAGGTGGGATTGCACTATCTTGGATTTTAGAATCCGACAATACTGGAGAAGTAGTTTGGTGGAGCCTAGCTACTATGCCAGCAATTTATGGCGCCTTGGTTGTATTGCCTGTATCTGGAATAGCGAATAAGATTTATGGAAAAAAGGCTGCAATAATATCAGCATGGCTCATTGCTTTGATGCCGGGCCACATCAGTCGATCTACATTCGGTATGGTTGATCACGACTCATTTGCAATACTTTTACTATCTACGGCATTCTACTTTTGGATTGCTTCACTTTCCCATATGAGTCAAGAAAGATTCTTTGGTAAAACATCTGCAAACCCATTGTATTTATTAGCCGGAATTAGGGAATCTTGGATTAGAAATCCAAAAGTTATGGCAAATGCCACCCTCTCAGGCATATCATTTGCAGTCATGGCCCTAGGATGGAAAGGGTTTGTATATGGCCCTGCAATCATATTCCTAGTATTTTCTCTACAATTATTATTTAATCTATTCCGTTCTAGAGATAGTATACAATTATGTTCTGCTAATTTCCAGATGCTTTTTACAACCTTCATAATATCTCTTCCGTTCTATGCTTGGCCAGGATTAAATTTAGTTACTGATCCAAACGGATTACAACCATTATTTTTTATTATTGGCTTTTCTATAATTCTTGGCTGGGTAACATGTTCATTCAGGGATAAACCATGGTTGTTAGTTCTCGGAGTTGGAACTGCTCTTGTATCATTTATACTTGGCATATTATTCATACTTCAAGAAATCAATGCTTATGCAGGTTGGGACATTCTCTTCACCGGAGGATTCTACTTTGATAAGAATAAAATATTTGGTACAATTGGAGAAGCACAAGCGCCAAGTAGGGGAGTATTATTCGCATCTTACGGCCCTATAGTTGCATTAATAGCCCTATCTTACGCATTCGTATTCCTATGGAAGGGAGCAAAAAATAATCAAGGAGCATATACTCTACTTGGTTCTTGGGGAATAATTTCTACATATATGGCTTGGTCCGCAGGTAGATTTATCATAAATGCAACGCCAATAATGGCAATATTGGGAGGGATAGGTATTGCTATGTTATGGAAATCTGCAAATTTTTCACAATTTACGAAAGAATGGAGAAACTCAGGAATTGGAACTCCTAGGGCTAGATTCCGTTCATTATGGCCTGCAACTAAAAGTCATGTTGGTGTTCCTATAATGGCAATTATATTCATGCTAGTATTTTCCCAACATGTAACCTATGGGATAGACTCCGGAATTCCTCGACAATCAGAATATGCTTCTGATGTCGACCAAACAATATATGATTTGACTCCAGACATTCTAAAGACAAAATTAATTGGGAAGTTTTCTATATTGGATAGTTCGGACTATGATCCAAGCAGGACAGAAGGAATGCAATACATAGGTACATTCGGGCCAAGTTTCAATTCATATGGCTGGAATGATGCATATTCATGGTTAGAACAACAAGATTCAGAAATTAGTTTTTCTGAAAGGCCAGCCTTTGTTTCTTGGTGGGATTATGGTTTCAGTGCATTAGCACATGGTCAACACCCTACCGTTGCAGATAACTTCCAATCAGGAATTCCTCATAGTGGAGGAATGCTATTATCACAAGGTCAAGAAGATACAATTGCATTATTCTTAACTACTCTTACTCAAGGAGATATGAAATATAATGGTGGCCTTAGTGAAGAATTACTAAATTCATTATCGAATAACATGAACGAAGCCCAACTAGGCGAATTTATCAAAATAATGACTAATTCCAAATCTTCATTTGTAATAGAACACGCAATGCAAGTAAGAGCTGCTAGTAATGGAGTAGAACTATTAAGCGGATTTCCACTTAATTCAAATGGCATACCTTCAATGGAAATTGAGTGGATCGTAGTCTCCGAAAATGGAGACACCACCTCACTTGGTGGAAATCAATCAGCGGCAGTTTCATTATACAATCAAACAAGAGGATCAGCTTCAGTAT
>JBKEHQ010000029.1:0-15102 GCA_046710875.1 Candidatus Thalassarchaeaceae archaeon | reverse complement strand
TGTCCTGAATGCATATACGTCTCTGAGGTTAATCTACTAATGAAGGAGTGTTTAGATTTCTAAATTTAGCATAAGTACTTTTGTTTAGGTGCTTGTCTATTTTATTCAATAAAAATATTTGAAATTATTTTTTATTTACTATCTATAACTTTCGGCAGTCTCAATACTGTATGTCTTACCCATTACACATGGCATCGGCTTCCGGATTACTCGGAGATGGAAAAAAAGCCAAGAAAATTCATCATTTAATCAAAGCACCTGAGAATACTCCATTCTCAGTTTCCAGAAGAGAATCATGGGATGCAGATAAGCCTGCAGTAGTCTACATAACTCCTGAAAACCTTCCTGATGGTACTCCATGTACTGCCGCAACCGTAATTCTTAGGACAAAAGGATGTGTATGGTGGTGGAAGTCTGGGTGTACCTTTTGTGGATATTTTAATGATGTAAGGGATGATGTTACATCTGCTAATCTATTTGCACAGTGGGAAGAAGCAAAACGGCAAACGAAAGATTTTGCAGGATGTACTATGATTAAGGTTTATACTTCAGGAACATTTTTTGAGGATAGAGAAATTCCTGTAGATTTTCAAGAAGCAATTCTTGTCGAAACACATGAAAGAGGCATGCACTTAGTTGTAGAAGCACAAGCACAACTTTGTTATCCGGATAAGCTTGCTTGGTTAGCAGAAAAACACCCTGGATGTACCGTAGCACTTGGTTTAGAAGCATATGATGATGTTGTACTTAGATTTCACGTGAACAAGGGTTTCTCGGTAAAACAATGGCATAAAGCTGTTGATTTGTTAAGAGAAAATAATCTTAGAGTAAAAACATATTTGATTTTTAAACCACCATTTATGTCAGAAGGTGACGCACTAAATCTGACTACTAAATGGGTAAAACAAGTTGCACCACATTCCGATGAAGTTTCAATAAACCCCATGAATATCCAAAGAGGTACGATTGTAGATAGATTATTTAGAAATAGGGAATTTAGGCCTCCATGGCTTTGGTCATTAGTTGATATGATTGAAAATACCCATGAAGAAATATCCAAACTAGAATGCCGCACTATCGTTCATCCAACGGCTGGTGGAAGGATAAGGGGTGCACATAATTGCGGATCATGTGATGAAGATATTGTTGCGGCCATAGAAAGATATTCAGTTTCAAGTAACTTAGATGAATTCTCTGATATAGATTGTGAATGCAAAAGAGTTTGGAAATCTGAAATTGAAAATGATAGTATGTTACCAACAATTCTAGGTTCTGGTGTTGAAAGAAGAGTTTCTCGAGTAGACACAGTTCGTGCTCCTTGAGTGAGAGTATGAACTTCATTCGCCTAATGCTTAAGGGTCAATCTTGACTGGTTATGGGTATCTCACACGTGGGGATGTTAGGGTATCAATATGACAGATAATACTTCAGATAAAATAGGTCAGTTTCTACAAGGCGAGAAAGAACCTTCTTCCTCATGGGTAATACTAGTTATTGGAATAGCAGCATCACTTTCATTTTTAGTAATTTATAATATACTTTATCCTGGGCAAGATCTCCCAGTTATATCATCAGTCTTACCCATGTTTGAAGGAGTATTTGACTCAGGAATATGGTTCTTCATATTAGGCGCAATGATAGGCGCTTTTGCGATTATAGGAACTATTTTGACCGAGGCAACAATTGAGTGAGGTGCTAATTATGGATACAATATTATCAGTTTTAGCAGTTTTTTGGGTTTTAATTATAGTTTCATATCTATTAATGGAGAAGGGATTGGGAATATTCGGCCAAGTTACCCGTGGATTAACCATGTTTCTTCTCGAGAAAGCATTGGGCCCAGGTTCTGATCTTGTCGAAGGTAGAAAAGGCTCGGGATCAATGGTTTGGATAATACAAGGGGTCTTTTGGTTATTTATTTCTTCAACATTAACTTTCATTGGACTTTGGCTCGCTCACGATCCAGTTGCATTACACAGTCTCGAAGCATGGGGATATCATCCTGTTTCATCTGAATTATTCTATGCAGGAAAATTTGCTGCACTCTTTGGATGTGTTGGAATGTTCATCATAGGTACAGGATTACATATTTTACCTAATTTATTGGAAGTAAATCTAGCAAGTGAGAAGAATGCAGTATTGACATCCTTTGCTTGGACATTATCTGTTATAATTTTAGTAATAGGTTCACAAAATAATGAAATCGGTCCTGTTAATGTGATATTATTAGGAACTGGCTTGAACTTAGTAGTAACAATCGCAATAATTGCTAATCAATTATTGACAAAAGCATCGTCAACTGTTGAATTAGCAACTCCGGGATGGTTAATTATATTCGGATTAATTGGTAATCCAATTGCTGTAATTTCAGTATTTTTATCTGGTGAATATGATTCTGGACTTGGGCAATGGTTAGTTTACCATCTAAGCGGTGCAACTTTCTTCTTTTCTTCAATTGCTGGAATCTCCTTATACTCAGCTAGTTTTGGTTCCGGAAATCCACTTTGGTCACGAACTGTTGCTGGAGTAGTTATACTTGGTACAATATTCACAATAAATCCATTTGGTAATTCAGATCCAAGTATGGCAATAGATATGTTGGGACTAACATCAGCAGAATTAATCCTCTCTCATCAGGATAATGTTGCCGGTTCTTTCCTAATGGCACTAGCAATAATTCCAATAATTGCACTGTCTTCAAATATTCTAATTACTCTTCGAGGAACTGATATATTTGTTGAGAATCCAGATTCAGCAGGAATTCCAGAAATAAATTTCGGTGCTTGGATGTTATTACCGCTGGGAGTAGCTTCATTATTCATACAAACAGACACTTTAAGTGGTACAAATGAGTTAGTTGGAATTTCTAATATTTTGCATCTAATGGTTATTTGGACAATTCTTATTCCTCTATCTATGGGGGCTGCTATACAGGTTTTACCTTCAGTAAGTGGAAGATATCCACTTTCTCAAAATAGAGCCAGACTAGCATTTTGGATGATATCTGCTGGTGCTTTATTTGGACTAGTTTTGACAATGATGTCAGATATTGCGGATGTTGTTTTGATCGAAGCATCCATTGAAGGGCAAAACGCTTTGTCTCATACTTTGAGAAAGGCCGGTTCAGTAATATTTTATGGTACAGTATTGGGATCAATATTCCACTCCACAAATTTATTCAGTGGGCTTTACAGAGGCTCCAAAGTAAGTTCAACTAAATCTCCTTCAGAAACCACATTTATGATTGATTCGTTTCCATTAACATCAACAACTACTATTCGTAAAATTTTAGCAACTGGTGCAGTTTTGGATACAAAAATCGTTCCAACATTTGAGAGTAAAGAGCGTGGAAATCCCACCTCATTACATGAAGAAGAGTAACTTCAATATTGATTTAATGGTTATAATATGAGAATAGGTTTAGTCGGAAAACCAAATGTCGGTAAATCTACTGCTTTTTCTGCATTAACTGAAAATCCTGTTGAAATAGCAAATTATCCATTTACTACCATTGAACCCAATGTAGGAATAGCTTGGCTCCCTTTAAGGGAAGATTGTGCATGCTCAAAACTCCGCATTAGAAAAGAAAATGAAGGCCGAATGGAAAATAACGATGAAGATCCAAGAAAAGGTAGTATATGTAATCCAAATACAGGATCATGTACTGGTTTTAAGCGATTAGTTCCTATAACATTGATAGACGTTGCAGGACTTGTTCCTGGGGCCCACGAAGGAAGAGGTCGTGGTAATCAATTTCTTTCAGATCTAGCAAGATGCGATGCCCTAATACAGGTTGTAGATACATCAGGATCAACAGATATAGAGGGTAATCCAATCGGCTCTGACGGCTCAACACCAATTGAAGAATATAATTTTCTTTTACGAGAATTAGACTCTTGGATTAAGGGAATTATCAGTTCAGGTTGGCAAAGAGGGGCAAGACGAGTTCAATCTGAAGGTGAAAAAGCACTTCCACTATACCTTTTGGACCAATTGACCGGAATAGGAGCAAAAGAAATACACGTAATGGCAGGAATCAATGCCGTAAATGAAAAATTCCCTGATGCAGGAGTCCCTTGGAATTGGGGTGATGATGAATTGTATACTATCTCCTCATCAATCAGAGCTGCATTATTTCCAATATCTATAGCAGCAAATAAGGCGGATAGGGCATCTCCTGAGGCTTGGTTAGATCTTACAAAATTGGTAAATGAAAATGGAGGAGTCTTGGTTCCAACTAGTGCAGAGGCTGAATTAGCACTTCGTAGGGCTTCTAGAGCAGGTTTAATATCACACAGTCCAGGAAATTCTAATTTTGAGATAACAGAACAAGGTAATGCCAAACTATCAAATCCTCAAAGAAAGGGTTTGGAAAATATTAGTAATTCACTAAATTCTTGGGAAGGAGGAGGATTAATTGGTTTATTATCAGAGATAGTTTTTGATATTCTAGAGCGTAGAGTTTCTTACCCTGTTCAAGATGAAACTCATTGGATTGATGGTGAAGGAAATATACTACCTGACGCTATATTAGTTCCAGAAGGAACCACTGCAAAGGGTCTAGCTTATGCCGTACATAGCGATTTAGGTGATGGTTTTATCAGAGCAATAGATGCAATTTCATCAAGAGTCATTGGTGCTGATTATGAAATTAAAAACGGTGATATAATTCGTATTCATGCCAAATCATAGAACAACCTACTAAATTTGTATTACTGGTTCGATAACTAAAACATATGAGACCATTGTCCATTCAATTTCATAATCTTCGTCAGAATCAACTATTTCTCCTACAATTGGCGCTGGAGGGGCACTAATATCTGCAGTTATTGTGGCACTCCAAGTTCCTCTTCCGAATCCCATATCGCCCCATTGTTCTCTGATTTCTTGGTCAGTAACATCACCTTGTGTAATATTATCTCCAGTATAATTTTCTGTTACGTCCCACCTCATTGTAAATCCTGATCCTCCTCCACCTGCGCAAGTTCCTTGTTCAGTTAAGTCTTCAAAATCTCCTTCAACTCCACTCAAATCACTAGTTCCATCCACACTATCAGAAAATCCTGGCCCTGGATCATCGTTATCCATACAACTAATTGATAATTCAACATAGCCAATATTTATCTCACTACTTATATCAAAAAATGAATCATATGACTCTTCATCTGCTAGGTTTATAGTTTCAGATAAAACTTCAGTAGTCTCTTCGAAACTAATACTCCACTCACCATTAATTCCACTAGAGCCACCTACCATTTTATCATCAATTAATGAAGGCATTACTGCAAAATAAGATGGAAATGCAATCATAAATATTACAGTCCACATCAGCATTGTTCTCTTACGAGAAGTATTGACCAGATCTTCAAAGTCCATGGAATCTATCTTTCGGTCACACTGATGACATTTCAACTACTCTGTTGTAGGTGTAAAATTATTCTTCAGAAAAATCAATATTAGACCATCTATTGATATCTATTCCTTCTTTCTTAAACTGTGATTTAGATTTATAAAACTCAGGTTGAAAATAACCAATCATCGAACGCTCTCCAAATTTCCATTTCCAAGGGCATCTTTTCAATCTAGAACACCATTCATTTAGTAGATTAGTCCAAACCTTTCCTTCTATCTCAGCAGGAACTTCAAAAGATAAAATGGTTATTTTTCCAGCTGAACCAGGTGTGTGTGACCATGTCCTCATCGATAGTCCAATTGAGTTCCCATCATCAACAACTAATCCCAACACTCTAACTATTCTGCTGAGGGGCATAACTATTGCCCATCTACTGACCATCTTAGTTTCTTCAACTCTATGCATTTTCCAATTACGATGTTCTCCAATTTCTCTCAATGCCCTTATTGCATCGGTAGGTGTAACACTGACAGGTATTTCGATCAATCGACTGGATATCATGTAAAGTTCCTCTAGGCCCTCGCCCATGGCGTGTTCGCGTATTGTTAATTATCGCTGTTACTTATCCAAAGAGAGAACCAAGTCCGTCAAAGCCACCGGCTTCTTCTTCAGGTTCTTCTTCTACAACTGCTTCAGCAGGTGCACTATCTCCACCGCCGCCAGAAGCAGCAGGGGCAGATGATGCAGCCGGTGCAGCCATAGCAGTAGCCATAGCTTCACTAATATCAACAGATCCAAGTGATGTGATTAAAGCCTTAATTCGGCCTTTATCCGCATCTACGCCAGCAGCAGTTAATACTCCGCTAACACTTTTTTCGTCAATCTCTTTCTCAGCAGAGTGCAGTAACATTGCAGCATATACATATTCCATTTTTTTCACCTTTATTTTTAACCGAAGAGATCGCCAAGTCCACCGAACCCAGCATCTTCTTCTTCCTCTTCTTCCACTTCGGCAGCAGGAGCCGAAGCACCTGCATCCGATCCTACCGTTTCAGAGGATACGGTAGCAGCACTAGAAGCAGCACCAAGTGCTGCTGTTAGTTCTTCATCAAGTGCTGAGGAATCTAGTTGGCTGGCTAATGCCAGCATTCGTGCATTTGCACGCATTACAAAGTATTCAGCAGTCTTGTCGTTGACAATACCTGCTTCGACGGCAACTGCGAGTGCTTCGCTGCTAGCCTTTGATAGTAATATTGGAGTTGTTTCATTAGAGAACCAAAGAGCATTACATGCCAGATTGAAAGCACGAGATGTTGCAATAACTACATCATCTCTGAATCCATCTAGGTCCAAATCTAAATCATCTGCTGGCATTAATAAACCATCTTCAATAACGCCAATTAGCATTAATCCAATTTCTATAGGATTAATTCCTAGTTTCGCCAACATCAGACCAAGATCTGCTGACATAGGTTCTCCAGCATTTACTACAGTGGTATCGTTTGGAATAGCTATTTTTCCTCTTTCAATTTTAGCAGGAATTCCAACAGCATTGAATTCACCAACTAATGGCCCAGGTGCGAACTCCGTTGGGCCGGCTGGAACTACAATATCGATTGGAGCCAATTCTCCTTCTTTGGCCGCACGTCCCTGGCGTGTTTTCTTTAATTCATTGAATAATTCGTAAGAATTTAATTTATCGCTGTGCACTAAACAAGGTTGTGTTGCACCTTCGAAAATAACTTCTAACTCTTCTGCAACACGTCCAGTTTGTAACCAAGCCAATCTAATAAGCGTCTTTTTTGCCATTGTCATAGTAAGAACGTCTCTGAGAGAACTTCGCATATCTAACATATTTTTTGCTGGTACTCCACCGATGTCAACTATGCCTACTACTCCGTTACCACTGATAATTTCAACCAGTTCATTAACACGGCCTTCTTTCCAAGTAGCTATCTTTGGGATCATGAGTTAGCAACCTCCACTTTGATTGCTGGTCCCATTGAAGTTTTTATGTAGCAAGATCTGATGTTGCTAGGGCCACGATCTAATTTACCCATTACTCTTTTCCAAATGGCTAATGCATTAGCAGTCAACTCTTCTATTGTTTGACTTCGTGTACCTATTGCAATGTGAAAAGTGACCTTATCTCTAGAACGTACGATTGCAGTATCCTTTAGTCCACCTGCTATCATTGCAGGATCTACTGGTGGAGGAACCGGACGTGGCATTTTTCCACGAGGACCTAGAACTACTCCGAGGAACCTTCCCACAGTTCCCATGTGAGATATCTCAGATAAGAAGAAATCAAAATTATTTGCCATCTTCCTAGCAGTTTGACGATTTCCGCCCAAGTCTTCGATTGTAGATGGATCAATGATTTCTAAACCAGCTTTTCTAGCCTTAGCTGCCATTTCTCCGCCAGCAAACATTGCTATTTTTACTTCCTTTCCTCTTCCTGAAGGAAGCCTTACTTCTTCTGTGATACGATTTGTTGGATTTTTAAGATCAACATCTTTCAATGTGATGGACATTTCTAATGATTCAATGAACTTACGTTCAGGAGATTCATCAAGAGCTGTTTGAATTGCGTTTTGTAAACTTTTTTCCATTTTCTTTCACCCCTGCGGTTAACGAAGTTTCCTTCTCCCGTAACTCGTGTCTGACTTAACTAAAATGCTCGCTAAATCTCCCTTCACTCATTGCACTCAATGCTTCCTTAGGACGCATTCCTTCTACACTGACTCTCATAGATACACAAGTCCCCATTACTTCACGGCATCTTGCATACAAATTACTACCAGTCAAACGGTCTTTTTGTGTTTCTGCAATCTCTTTAACTTGATCCATTGTCAAGTTCTCAGTTGCAGCTTCCCAAGACCCATTACAAGATTTAATTCCCAGTTTCTGATTGACCATATGTGGTGTTTCATTTCTATCTGACATTGTGTAACCTCCTGTAATTGTGTCTCGCCGACCTACTCGCCCTATTTCATATTGATGTAAAAACTAATTTCCTTGATTCTCCAATTCACTCTACTCTTTGAGTAACTCTTACTTGGTCTGCACGAACAGTCAAAGCAACTGGTACGGCAGCTTCGAATAATTCAACTGTAACTTCTTCTTTTGATTCAGTTACACGTATTACACGAGCATTTTGACCTCTAAATGCCCCTCCAACTATCTCACAAAGACTTCCCTCTTCTATACCAGAAGTTGCAGCCTTTGGTTCTAGATAAGGTAGAACATCTTCTAATGGAGATTCACCGGGCAAAACCTTTCTACAATTTTTTAATGGAGTAACTCCAATTCCAACTCTTCCTATTAATTTCTCAACATGATGTAATGCGGACGCCTCAACGAAAATATATCCTCTCATAAAGTGAGGATTCAAAACTCCAAAAATCTCATCTTGGATATCTAGTAGAGAACCTGTTCCAGATAACCTTGCACGAATTTCTTTTGCGACATTTTGCTCTTGTCCAATTGATGTCTTGAGAATGTAAAGATATGAAGCAACGTCTCCATACATTTCTGTCAATTTTGGAGTTGAATATTCTTTATCCTTAATTCTACCTGGGTCTACCCATTCACAATTTTTGTATAGAGTGGTTGGCTTGATATCATCTGAACTACAAATACATAGAATTGGAGTAACATCATTTAATCTATTTCCATATTCTAATCCACGTGCAGCCCCAGTTCGAACAAATTCAAAACTTTCTTCAGATAAGCCCGTACACTCAGATACTCTTTTTGCTACAATTTCTAAATCACTTGGATCACCTAATCCATAGATTCCATCCCATGCACCAGGGAAGTCAGAGATTCCATCTGCTCTTTGCATTAGCAAAACTTTTTCTTCATTTCTTAGATAAACTGTGAATGCTTCAGACATATTTTACACCTCATGATCCTGTTAACCAATCTAAAAACGATGGAATTACGTTATTCATCATTGCCTGAACGCCGAAGCCGAACAAACCTAGAATGAACATTCCAATGCCACAAACTATCATAGTTTGCCTAAATTGAACCTTTGTTGGCTTACGTGCCATTTTCAAAATTCTTGCATAGGAACCAGTTTGTAGACTTCTTACACGACTCTCAATATCATCTTGCCAGTCTTGGAATTTCTCCTCAACTTTGTTAACTTTAGAATCCTCGATACTCATCGTTCACCCTCAAATCTGTCCAAGCGTCCGGCCAATTCCATTTAAGGGCGACGGGGAACAACGTCCTGAGGACATTATAGAGAATATCTAAATTAAGAGATAAATTCTACTGTTCTACTTCTTAAATTTCGCATCTGAGTGTGCATTGAAGCACCATGAATTTGCTCACTCTTTACTCCTGTAAGCACTAATAATACTCTAATATTATTGCCTAATGTTTCATCTGTTGTAACTCCCCAGATAATTTTGGCATAAGTATTTATTTTTCCTCTAATTATTTTTGCACAATTCTCGGCTTCTCCCAGTGATAAACCAGGGCCTCCAACTACATTGATTAGCGCACCTCTAGCATCTGAAATATCCATATCTAACAATGGATTTTCCAAAGCCTCATTTGTTGCGATTTCAGCAGTCTCGCCTTCTCCGAGTCCTATGACTCCTATTCCGCCTCCATTACTAAGGACGGATTTAAGATCTTGAAAATCAAGGTTCACAATACCTTCTTTAGATATCATTTCTGAAACTCCAGATATACTTCTGACTAATAGCTCATCAGCAACACGGAACGCCGCATCAAGAGGTAATTGCTTAACAGCCTCAATTTCTAATAACCTCTCATTTGGTAGGACAATAACTGTATCTGCAGTTTCTTTTAGCCTTTCCAAGCCCCAATCAGCGTTTTGTTTTCTCAAAGATCCTTCTGATATAAACGGATAACTTACAACAGCGATTGTCAAAGCGCCTGCTTGCTTTGCTAATCGGGATATTACAGGGGCGGAACCTGTTCCAGATCCGCCCCCTAACCCTGCTGTGATGAAAGCAAGGTCACAATCCTCAACTTCAGTCTTCAATATTCTTTCAGACTCATATGCGGCTTGTTCTCCTTTTTCTGGGTCGCCACCTGCCCCCCTGCCTCGGGCTGTGCGACCAATTAGGATTTTATTTTCTACTGCAACTTTTAGTAAGTGTTGTGCATCGGTATTAATTGCCATTCCTCTTACATATTCATCATCAAATAATGATTCAGCTTGTAATCTTGCAACAGCATTACTACCTGCACCTCCGCATCCAAATACTCTTATTTTGGGTTGTAATGACTTTAGTAACTCATGTAAGTTCAAATCTTCAACAGGTTCAGTCTTATGTTGAGCAGAAATTTCATCTTCTTGAAGCTCCAGAACTCTGTCTATTAGATGCTTCACGGAGTGACAGGCGTATTAGGAAGAGGATAACTATTGCCCCAATCTATAACTCTAAGAACCCTGTTTTATTAGTAATTAACAATTGCCAAATTATCCCAATAGTCCTTTTCTAGTTTTAATGAATCTGATTAAGAATGTGTAAATTCCTCCCCATGCGGAAAATGCTATTGCAAACGTTATCCCGTTTAATTCAGAATTACCTAAAATTAACCAATCAAAATACTCATGGATACTATCACTTGCAATCCCCTTTGTATTGGTAAATGCTTGAATTGCGGCTACTAACAATCCAGTCAATGTTACAACTAACCTATCTGCTCTTGAGAATCCTCCATATATTCTTCCAAGTCCAACAGATTGTGCTTGTGTCCCCATGTATGATCCAAGCAACGTGAGTAGAGCCGCCATTGTTCCAGAACTCATATCATCAACAAATGCCACATTCATTCCTATTGCAATGAGAAGTCCTACATCCACAACTCTATCTATTGTATGATCTAAGAAATCCCCATATGGGCCATCAGTTCCTTGATGTCGAGCTAATGCACCATCCAATGCGTCAAAAATACCTGCTATTATTATTAGGATAATACCTCCCATTATCATCATAGAACCTGTTTCATCGAAATCTGCCACAGCAAGAAGTACGAATGCGATTATTGCAATGACTAAACTAGTCCATGTTAGGATATTAGGATCAAGGTCACCCAGTCTAATTACTATGGGTTCAGTTGCCTTTATCCACGTTTCCCTAAATTTTTCAAACATACTATTCCTCCAATTCTGATACCCAGTCAATTACTGACAAAGGACTCTCAGGCTTGAATCCATCTGATATCCACAAGGATAAAGCCATAACAATGCTATGAACATCATTTTTCGTAGTATCATATTCATTCCAAGGAATCTCACTATCTTTCTCATTCCAAGAACTTCCCAAGAGTTCCCAGTCGCAATTCCCAAGTATTTTACTTTCAGAATAATTTCTCTTCTTCATACGCTCTTCAAGAACTTTGGGCGAACATCGAAGAACGACAACCGCATCAGTTGGTAAATGATGAGAAAGATGACCATCAATAATTAATGGCTCTAAGGGAGCAGTACTCCAATCTTTTTCTATAGCATCATTCAATGCATCTAAGTCAATTGGACGTGCTTGGTCTATGGGATCTATTTCTCCAATACAATTGTGCTCTACTGCCAACTCCTCAACAGACATCACATGAAATCCAAGATTTTCAAATTCTCTTGCCAGTGTACTTTTACCACTTCCTGGAGATCCCGTAATAGAAAGACGGTAAGGCACTATCACAAACGTCACGACAACGTGATATCTCATGAATACTCTGTGTTCCAAGCGCAACATTGACTTCTAATCGCATACACCAGCACGATAGGGAACTACATGAGTACATCATATCAAGGGTTAATTAAGGCCATAAATCCAATCGAATCAAAACTCAATTTTTTACTATTAGCGATACCAATTTGCTGCTATTTTGCTTATGTTTCACATAATGAAACAAATGCCTTTTTTACTTCAATGGTAGCTATAATGCCCCTTGCTTTCTTAATGGGTCATGCTACAGAAGAAATTGCACTACGTACATCAGATTCTATTGGAGGGTTACTAAATGCAACTTTTGGCAATGCTGCAGAGATAATAATCTGTGTATTAGCACTTTGGTCTGCGTATAAAGCGGGAGCAGATTCAGAAACAGCAGTAATTATGATTAAAATTGTACAAGCAAGTTTGATTGGCAGCATTCTTGGAAATTTATTACTTGTTATGGGACTAGCATTTGTTTGGGGAGGAATTCACCATAAAGTTCAGTCATTCAACGAGACGCAATTTGGATCCAATAATTCATTATTATTACTCGCCGTTATCACATTAGTTATACCGACTGTATATCATTCAACTGTTTCAGGAGTTGAGGGAGATACTGGAGTTGAAGACCTTTCAAGGGCTGCAGCAGTAATATTACTTGGTTTATACATGCTATTCTTATTATTCCAATTAAAGACACATTCCGATTTATTTGCAACTGATGGTACTCACGAGCATGAAGAGCCTAAAATGACGATGAATGAAGCAATTGCCCTTCTGGTCATATCTACCATTCTTGTTTCATGGATGGCAGAAATTTTAGTCCACTCATTAGAATCTGCAGCAGAAGACGTAAGTATGTCTCACTTATTCATAGGGGTAATTCTTTTGCCAATGTTCGGAAATGCAGCTGAGCATTTCACAGCAGTATCCGTAGCTGCAAAAAACAAGATGGACCTCTCCTTTGCAATAGCTATCGGTTCAAGTACTCAAATAGCTGTTTTTGTAGCCCCTTTGATGGTTTTAGTTGCATGGATGCTGGGATTATCTTTAACATTTGAATTTGGATTATTAGAAACAGTTGCTGCATTCCTTGCTGTTATGATAGTAAATACAATTGCTTCTGATGGTAAATCTAATTGGCTGGAAGGATCTATGTTATTGGGAACTTATGCAGTTTTAGCGTTGGCATTCTGGTTCCACCCATAAGTAACAATTTACTCCAATCTAAAGAAAACTGCCAATGAAGAAGAATAATTTTTTTATTGTGAATATTCTACCTTAGTATTGATATTCAAGCACCCTATGCGCCTAGTCAGAGGTAAGATAGTATGACAGATACAGAACTAACCAAAGAGAATATAATAACAATCGAAGCAAGTGCACATTGCGACGGACCTTGTGGAGTTTATGACCCTGCAAGTGCACGTGTAGCAGCAGAAGCTGTTCAATCAATGACTAAGAAAATGGTTGCACTAGAAAATCCAATTGATAAGGGTACAACTGAACAATTCGTAGCATACATGAACACAATGTCTCGCTATGCATCAATAAAAGAAGAAGAATCACAAAAGTGTAAAGATGAATTATTAATTCTATGGACAGATTTCTTCAAGCCTCAACATCTTGAAACCAATCCGGAACTTCATGATACATTCTGGCAAGCAGCAAAGTTATGCTCGGCATGCAAAGTAGAAGTTTCAGAGCAACATGCTCAAGAGTTAATGGATGCAGTTGAATCTATTCACAATATGTTCTGGGCCGCTAAAGGCCGTGAAGTTCCATGGATTCGCGCTTCCTAAATGTAGTCGTAAAAGGCGACTCAATGTGGCCTACGCTTGTCAATGGCTCTACTGTAAGGTTTGAGAAAATCAAAGATAAGATACTCGAAGTTGGGCAAATTGTATTAGCAAAACATCCTTTACAATCTAATCTAATAATTATAAAAAGAATTCAATCAATAAATGGAAATAAAGCATTCTTAATAGGAGATAATCCTGATCCAACTGCAAGTGATGATAGTCATAATTTTGGAATGGTATTAATTTCTGAAATTTCTGCATTTTTAGTTATCTAAAATAATGGATGAGTTGTATTCTTATCAAAATAGGGACATGTTAAATCAAGTTTCTTTCCGGCATGCAATATGTCTAGTAAAAAAGTAGATGATTCAAAAAAATCTCGATATATTACATACTTCTTAATTCTTCTTTTTTTGGGACTCCCGGTCCTTGGAATAGTTACTTCAGATTTAGGACAATCTTCAGAGGAATTATCTGAAGAACTAGTCACACAATATACTCATACAGTTAGTAATTCAGGACAAAATACTCTTCATGAGGCTGGATTTCAAGAAGGATCAGTTCAAACTTATTCTACATTAGCTGCAGGATATGCTCACACATGTGCAATTCTTGATGATGGGTCTGTAAGTTGTTGGGGATACAATAACTATGGCCAACTTGGAGATGGAACTACTACTGATAGAAATACACCTACACAAACATCTAGTTTAGGAACTGATAGAACTGCAGTTGCAATAACTGTAGGATTTGCTCACACATGTGCAATTCTTGATGATGGGTCTGTAAGTTGTTGGGGATACAATAGCTATGGCAATCTTGGAGATGGAACTAATACTGATAGAAGTACACCTACTCAAACATCTAGTCTAGGAACAGATAGAACTGCAGTTGCAATAACTGGAGGAGATTATCACACATGTGCAATTCTTGATGATGGATCTGTAAGTTGTTGGGGAAGCAATGGCGAAGGTCAACTTGGAGATGGAACTACTACTAGTAGAAATACACCTACTCAAACATCTAGTCTGGGGACTGGAAGAACTGCAGTTGCAATTTCTGCAGGAGGACTTCACACATGCGCAATCCTTGATGATGGATCTGTAAATTGTTGGGGATACAATGGCTATGGTCAACTTGGAGATGGAACTGGTAGTAATAGAAATACACCTACTCAAACATCTAGTTTAGGAACTGGGAGAACTGCAGTTGCAATAACTGCAGGATATTATCATACATG
>JBKEHQ010000028.1:0-15891 GCA_046710875.1 Candidatus Thalassarchaeaceae archaeon | reverse complement strand
AGGAGGGAGTAATGCGATTCAGCAATTAGTTGCAGATACCGCAGTAGGAGGCGTTTCAATTGAAAATTTAGCCATTAATTCAGGGCCGGGAGCAATTTCAATAGGAACAAATATGAATGATATTTTTGCTAATTTTAGTGCAGCGGTCACATTAGACAGTCCACAAGGAGTTTTAGGATTTTCAAATCTCGATCTGACTGATGAATGTCAAGAGGGATCTATTTGCCGAGTGCAACTGAGTGATATGAATGACCAATGGGATAATAATTGGCAAAGTGATTCGGAAAGCATAGAAGGCTGGGGACTAAGGTCATATGAATTTAGTCAAGGTACTGGTGAACCATTGAGTATAATGATTTCACCTACTCAATTTGGATTTGCTGGCTCACTACTAGTAAAGGAGTCCGTAACTGGAACTTGGGCTATGACAAAATTGAGAATAGATGCCAGTACTGGAAAAGGGACAGGTTTAGTTCAAGATTTTGGTAATTTAACAAGTGAAGTAGTACTTTTAGTATGGTATAATTCCCCAACTGACGATTGCGATTATAATTTTGTAAACTGTGGAATAATGCCTGGATCATATCCTGAAGCATCATTCATTGTGAGCGCAGAATTAATTAAGGAGTCCGCTGAAGTTTCCATAAAGTCAATAAATTCATTTGACAGAGATAATGATTTGATGGAAGATAGTATAGAGATTGCTTTTGAAGTGGCTTCAGAGGCATTTTATGAATTGATCGAAGTTAGATTTGAAGCATATTTAAATAATACATTAATTGATAGTGTAAATTTAGAAGTAAGTACTGAAAAAGGTAATTCAGCAGTCGATATAGTATGGTTTACTCCTCCTTATTCAGGAGATTGGACTTTTGGAGTTAGTATTTATGACATTAATGGCAGACTTCAAGATTCTGCTTATTCTCTGCCTCAGAACTTAGCCAATATGATTCCAGCCGCATCAGGATCCGTTTCTACAAATAATACACAAACTTGGATGGATGTTTACATATACGGAGGTGGTTATGATGAATGGGGATTTGGCATAGAAAATGGTTCCTTCAACCATAATGATACTCCGGCTGCATATATTTGGGACCTTGGAGATGGAAAATATTCAAATTTAAAGAATCCAACACATAACTATAATGTTGAAAATAATTATACGATTGTACTTATCGTAAAGGATAAGGGTGGATATTACTCTGAGTCGCAAATTTGGACTGTTTTCGTCAATGATACAAGTATGCCTGAACCAGTAATATCAATTGAAGGTTTAGAAATATTCGACGAATTGGTAATTTATACAAAACAAAATATTAGGTTTTCAGCTATTGAAACGATAGATAATGTACCGATCGAAAATTTGAACTATTCATGGGATTGGGGAGATGGAAGTATTGATTCGAGTACTGGACTCTATGAAATTGATCATTCATGGATAGATGGCGATTCAGACGGAGTTGTATATCAAGTAACTTTAACAGTTGATGATGGCAAGTACTTTGCCGAAAAATCCATACAAGTAAAAGTACTAAACAGAGTTCCAAAGTTAATATTTTATGAAACATTAGAAACGGATACATTAACTCCATTAAGAATGCCAGATATATTTGTTGATTCGGATGGCATCATCATAAGTCATGAATGGATATTTGAAGGAGGAGTCAATATTTCTGAATCTGGTGCCAATTTAACATCTGATTTTTCAAATGAAAAAATATTTGAATCCAATCCTCATGTGAGTTGGCGTAATCCAGGATTGAAAAATATTACTTTAGAAGTTACTGATGATGATGGAAATTCCTCATCATATAGTTTTCAAGTAGAAGTATATAATCAGCGCCCCGTTGCCGTATTTAATCGCCCTAGTGATGGTTTGACAGATACTACATACTTTTTCGAAAGTTTATCATTTGATCCAGATGGAGATTCGTCAAAACTTTCGTTTGCCTGGAATGTATCCGATATGGATGAAGCCATATACAATATTTCGTCAATAAGCAGGACATTTACAATTCCAGGAATTTATTCAATTAGCCTTATGATTACTGATGAAAGAGGATTAGAATCAGCAATAAAGTCGTACTATTTTAGAATAGAGAATCCATTGCCAGTTCCGATAATAGAATACATGCAACCAAGTATTAATCAAACTATGTTGAATTTCATACCTGATGATTTGAGTATCATAACCTGGCAAGTATCAAACTTAGAAGATGGAGGGATATTTGTGTCGCCCAATATGCCTATAATGTTTGATGGAAGCAAGAGTTTCGACTCTGACATTAATTTCATAGGAAAATCCTCTACCAATAAAGATGACCCAAATTGGAATGGAATTACTAAATGGATATGGGATTTTGGAGATGCATCGCCAACATATTTGGGGCCAACCGCATGGCATAGTTATGAATTGCCGGGGATTTATAAAATTAGTTTTACCGTATTAGATAATTTCGAAGGGGGAGAGTCAAACACTACTTACCTCACCGTCCATGTTTCAGAGGCTCCCAAAATAACATCAATTAGTCCAATAAATGAAGAATATGTTACCGTAGGAGATGAAATTAACTTAAATATTAATTTCTCAGATTATGATTTAGATTCTGGAATTGGAGCTTGGATGGATGTTGATAATAGTGATGATTCAGATGGAGATGGGAATTATTCAAATGACCGTGATGTAAATTTAGCAGATTTATTAATTATAAAATGGGATATGAATGTTTTTGAAGATTCCAATTATGATGGTAATTATAGAAATGATTGGATAAATTGGGAAGGCCGAAATTGGGAAAAACCAGGAGATGTAAGAATATCAGTTCAAGTTTGTGATGGAGTTAATGTATGCTCTACGAAAGATTATGTCATTACAGTATTATCAATTAGAGATGATTCAGAACCAAAAACACTTGCTGATTTGACATATGAAGATTTAATTCCAAGAAAAGAAAATTGGGGAATTGTTGCTTTAGTAACAGCCGTATCGATACTTGGATGGTTAGTTATGAGGCAAAAAAATGAGGATGAGGAAAATGCTGAAGACATGATGGAAGCATATGGGATAGAAGTTAAATTGGAAGGAGGTTTACCCGGTATGGACCAACATGCCCCTCCTCCGCAACCTAGATATCTAACAATAGATGAGCGTAAGAATAAGGAATCTGGATATATAAGGCCAATAAGGACGAGGCGAGGTAAGTGAGAAAAAAAATATTATCCCTTATAATTAATTTAGTATTCATCCTACCAATCCTAATTGTTGGATTAAACATAAGCTCCATTAATGCCGCAGCTGCTAACTCTTGTACTGCACCTTCAACTAATACTTGGGATATATCTCAATCCATAATGACACATGACTTAGAATATGATTTTGGAACATATGATCTAGAGCCTTTGATTCAAGGATTTTCACATGAAGTCATAATTGAAAATGGTAGTTCCACTGCAATAAGCATGGAATTAATCGCAGGATATAGATATAATTTTTGTATTTCTTTTAATCCATCTTCATTAGAGGAATCCACAATTGCAACTGGGGACATATATCTAATGACTGGGAGTAATTGGGATATTTACAAGGCTGAATATCTGTCCAGAAGTTATGATTGGATAGATAATGAAGATATATTTGACAATATTCCAGTAGAATGGAGAGATATGATTACTTGGTTACCATTTAGGGACGTTCATGCGTATGAAAATATTGAATATAGAGAATTTTCAGTCGGGATAGATTCCTCTGGATCTTCATGGTCTTCGATATTAGGTGGAAATGAGAAAATAGAGTATTATTTAGTCTTAGACGGGTTTGACAATAGTCGTTTGAGCGACTCTGCGGCTGCAGGGAATAATATTGATGCGGAGATAATAGTTGAAGTTGAAAAGCGAATGGCGATACCTATTTTTACAGCATATTTAGCAATTGGTGCATTGCCAATTTCATGCATAATAGTGCCTATTATTCTACATGTAGCATATAAAAATGGAGCTAAAAATAATAAGTCAAAAAATTTACAAAATATCCCACTATTAGAGGAAAATAAAATTTGATTCATTGATAATTTAACATTTCCCAAGCATTTTTTAAATCTGCAGTATTAATCATTCCTTTCTGAGCAAGATGCCATCCATTTTCCATGGTTGAGTAAACTATGGCTTGCCCCAAAATAGGTGAATGTATGCGAGTCCAATCTCCAGATTGACCCAATCCCATAATTGAAGTATTTATTTCTGAATTTTTCAATTCCCATGCGGCTTCGAATAAATTAATTCCATCATTTCTACCAGAAGTAGAATAACATATCTTAAGCACATCACCAGATTCTTTGTTATCTTTAATATCTTGAATAATTTCAGAAGAGCTTGGTGATTGATCTAAAACATGAGATGATGCTATTATTTTAGTACCCATTTTTTGAGCAAGCGTTACTAAAATATTTCTATTATGCTCATCTATATCTAGTTCTAAATCAATCCAACTTACTCCGCTTTCGATAGCTTTTCTCAAGACATCAATACGTTCTTCCTCATTACCTGGAAAATATCCTCCTTCATTAACTGGCCTACAGGTTAATATTACTGGCAAAACAATCCCCTGTTTTAGCGAAACAAGTACTGATGGAAGGTCGAGTGATTCTAATGGTTTTGGCAAAAATACAAAATTATTGTTATTAGCATTTAATTTATTAAATTTGGAATCCTTATTTTCTTCCTCTTTAACAGGTATTTCTTGTTTTGTTGTCCACAATTTATCTAGCCTTACTTCAACTAAATCTGCACCGATTGCAGTAGCACTAGCTGCATCTTTCAGCACATCACTAACTGTGCAACCCTGAAGAGAAACACAGACCAGTGGCATATCCATACTGTAAGCCGAATCAACTTTTCTGTTTAATTATGTCGTGTGGACAATAGTTTTCAAATTAATCTGATATTCTTAAAAAAACACACAAAATAACAGTTTTTAGTACAACCATCACAAGGGTTGAATAACCCCTTTGCACTAGATAAAATGTTATCAAAGAGGGTTCCCTTTAGGGAACCCTCAAAAAGATGAGTTGGTTACCATGTCGGATGAAAATAAAAAACTTGAAGAAGTAATAATCAATAATGAATATGATGCAGAGAGTATACAGGTCCTAGAGGGATTGGAGGCAGTTAGAAAGCGCCCGGGGATGTACCTTGGAGACCCCCATGATGGAACTGCTTTGCATCATTGTATTTGGGAAGTAGTAGATAATTCTGTAGATGAACATCTTGGCGGCCACAGTGACTTAATTGAAGTTACAATAAATCTGGATGGGACATTGACAGTCAGGGATTATGGAAGAGGCATTCCAACAGGAATACATAAAGAATATGGAATATCTGCTGCTGAAGTAATAATGACTAAATTGCATGCAGGAGGAAAGTTCGATAACAGCTCATATAAAGTTTCAGGCGGATTGCATGGAGTAGGAGTATCTGCAGTTAATGCGGTTTCAGAATGGATGGAAATGACAATTCATAGAGGAGGAATAATTTATCACCAAAGGTATGAAGCTGGAGTGCCGGTAAACCCTCTCAAAGAAATTGGCAAATGTGATGATACAGGAACTGAAATATCATTTAAACCAGATTTATCTATTTTTACTCATATAACAGATTTTGAATTTGATCAGATAGATACTAGGATGAAGGAAACTTCATTTCTCAATGCTGGACTAGAGATTGTAATAACTGATAAAAGAGGAGAGGATGAACATGTCAGTAAACACCACTATGAAGGAGGATTAAGTGAGTTCGTAAAGCAGCTTAATTCAAGGAGAGAAGTTATGCATGAAGATGTCATAGAAATTTTTGGAGAAAGAGAAATTGAAAAGGGGCCTGTAACAATAGACCTGGCTTTACAATGGTCTGATGCATTCAGTGAAACTATTCTTTGCTATACAAATATAATTCGTAATAGAGATGGTGGGACCCACATGTCTGGATTGAGAGGTGCCTTGACTAAATGTGTAAATAACTACGCTAAGAAAAAGAATTTACTCAAGGGAGATGGCCTGTCAGGCGAAGATGTTCGAGAAGGTTTAGCAGCAATAGTAAGTGTCAAACATCCAGATCCTTCATTTTCATCGCAAACTAAAGACAAACTAGTAAGCAGCGAAGTGACAAGTATAGTAGAAACTGTTGTTTATGAAAAACTTGGAGAATTTTTTGAAGAAAATCCCTCAATTGCTAAGTCCATCGTAGATAAGGCACTTTTAGCATCTAAAGCCAGAGAAGCTGCAAGAAAAGCAAGAGATTTAACAAGGCGAAAAGGAGTCTTAGAAGGAGGTGGCCTACCAGGAAAGTTAGCTGATTGTCAATCTAGGGATCCTTCTGAATGTGAAATTTATCTAGTTGAAGGAGACTCTGCAGGAGGGTCTGCCAAAACAGGTAGAGATAGAAGAATTCAAGCAATTTTACCATTGAGAGGAAAGATATTAAATGTTGAAAGGCAGATGAATAATTTGGTCAAAGTATATGAGAATAATGAGATTCAAACTATGATAAGGGCATTTGGAGCAGGAGTAGGCAATACACCACCAGGAGAAGAAGTTCAAGAAGGATTATTTGATACAACTAAATTAAGATATTCAAAAATTATATTAATGTGTGACGCAGATATTGACGGAGCACACATTAGAACTTTGATGTTAACATTTTTATGGAGATTTATGAGGCCGGCGATACAGGAAGGTTACGTATATATTGCTCAACCCCCATTATATCAATTATCAAAGGGAAGGATTAGTAAATACGTATTTTCTGATGAAGAAAGAGATAAGGTGATGATTGAATTACAAGGAGATAATCCCAATGCAAAAATTGGTGTTCAGAGATATAAGGGACTGGGAGAAATGAATCCAGAACAGTTATGGTCAACAACCATGGATCCGGAAGCTCGTACAATGTTAAAAGTCACAGTCAACGATGCAGAAGAGACCGATAGAATGTTTGAAATATTGATGGGCGAGGATGTTCCTGATAGAAGAAAATTTATTGAAAAACATGCTAAGGAGGTGACCAACCTTGACATCTGAAGATATTGAAGAAGTAATAGAAGAAGATGAAAAGATCTCTGATGGAAATATATTAAATCATCCGCTCAATAAAGAAATGAAGACTTCATACATCAATTATGCAATGTCTGTGATAATCGGACGTGCATTACCAGATGCCAGAGATGGACTAAAACCTGTCCATAGAAGAGTCCTATATGGGATGTATGAAGGCGGTCATACTTCAGAAAAGAAATTTAGTAAATCAGCACGATCAGTTGGAAATGTTATGGGGAAATATCATCCACATGGAGATCAATCTATTTACGATACAATGGTTAGGATGGCTCAAGATTTTTCATTAAGATACCCACTTATCGATGGTCAAGGGAACTTTGGATCAATAGATGGAGATCCTCCTGCAGCAATGAGATATACAGAAAGTCGGTTAGACAAAATTTCCAAACATATGCTTGAAGATATTGAAAAAAACACTGTTGATTTTCAACCTAATTTTGATGACTCTGAAAATGAGCCCACAGTCCTCCCCTCTCGTTTACCAAACTTATTATTGAATGGGAGTGATGGAATTGCAGTAGGAATGGCAACAAGAATGCCCCCTCATAATTTAAATGAAGTATCAGGGGCTGTAAATTTACATGTTGAGAGGATTATAGAGCAAGGAGTAGAAAATAAAATAATGCCAAATATCACAATAGACGAATATATGGAACATGTACAAGGACCTGATTTTCCAACTGGAGCAGGAATACATGGCGTAGATGGAATATATGATATGTATGCAACAGGTAAGGGAAAATTTCACGTACGTTCCAAATGTGAAGTTATTGATGATAGTAAAGGCAAGAGAATAATTGTTCACGAAATACCATATCAGGTAAAAAAGGCAGATATGCTTGTACACATAGCAGGACTAGTAAGTAGTGGCTCCGTAATAGGTATTCGTGATATTAGAGATGAGTCTTCAAAAGAAGGAATTAGAGTATTGATTGAAGTAAAAAATAATGCTGACCCATATGCAGTATTGAATCAGTTATTCAAATCTAGTAGGCTACAAGAATCATATTCTGCAAATATGATGGGAATTCTAGATGGTCGCCCGGTATTACTTACATTACCAGTTATTTTGCATACTTATGTGTCACATAGAGAAAATGTGATTGAACGCAGAGCGCAATTTGAGGTCAATAAGGCTGAAGCTAGAGCCCACGTGCTTGATGGACTTGTAAAAGCACAAGAAAGAATTGATGATGTCGTTGCAATAGGGAAGGCAAGCAAAAGTCGAGAGCAATTTGAATTAGTACTACAAGGGGAACAAATTTTGATAGATGGCATTGATGCTTTTGATTTTACAGTACTTCAATCTAAAGCAATCGCAGAGAGGAGGTTGTACCAATTAAGTCAATTAGATGTCAATAAAGTTAAGATAGAATTCGAAGATTTAATAATTAAAATTGAAGACTTGAATGAAATAATAACATCTCGGGCGCGTAGATTGAAGATACTTTTAGAAGAATTAGGTGAAATGGTAGAGAAACATGGAGATGATCGTCGCTCGTACATTGATCCTATGCCGCTATCAATGGATAGAGAAGATTTGATAGAGGAACGTGCGATTGCAATTACACTTTCAGAAGATAATTATATTCGCCATATGCCTGCTGAAAATTTCAGAGTTCAGAATAGAGGCGGAAAAGGACTAAAGGGGGTAATAACAAAGGAAGAAGATACTCCTCAGATGATTATTACTTGTTTTAGCAAGGACAGATTATTAATATTTACAGACCAAGGAAGAGTATATGGATTAAAGGCATGGGAAACTCCATTAGGATCAAGGTTATCAAAAGGAGGGCATATTAGAAATATTTTAGGGAGTCTGCGAGAAGATGAAAATATCGTTTCAATAATGCCACTTAGTAAAGAATTAATAGAAAATCCAGAAGGTAAATATTTGCTTTTTGCCACACATTTAGGCCTAATAAAGAAAACCAGACTTGAAGAATATGTACGCATTAATAAAAATGGAAAATATGCATTAAGGTTTAAACTTGAAGGTGATAAGTTAGTTAATGTAAGGAGCGGAACTGACGATAGCGATATTGTAATGATCTCTAGTACGGGATTTGCTAGTAGATTTGCTTGTTCGAATATAAGAGCATCTGGACGTGTCTCTGCAGGAGTTTGGGGGATTAAAACTGGAAATCGTAAAGGCGCAGATGGAGGGCATGTTGTGAGTATGATTGCGACAGGTGATTACGATACACAAATACTAACAATTACGCGTAATGGAATGGCGAAAAGAAGTAGACTAGGAACTTCTGAAAAGATAGCTGCTTTGGACATTGAGGGCAATCATAAAAGGGATAATAATACTGGAGATTTGATGTTTAAAACTGATGGTTATAGGAAAACCCGACCGGGCGCTAAGGGAGTATACACAATGCATGTAGATGAGAAGGATGCCATAATTAGTGCCACTCATATCCCAGACCTCAGAGATAATATATTCTTATTAACAAAAAAAGGAATGATGATTAGACTTAGTGCGAGTCAGACCAAGGAAAGTAAGGGCAAGAAATCAAAGGGTACGAGAATAATGGAATTAAGAAATCCAACTAAATCAGGATTTAAGGATAGTATAATATTTACAGCAAGATTACCGGCTGAATTGATTGATTCTGAAGAAGAGTGATGCACCGTTCGACTTAAGCCGATATCTAAGGTGCGAAGGCTGTTGCGGCAGTCGCATAGCCTGGCCATTGCGATGGATTGCTAATCCATTGGTGTTTCACCGCGGGAGTTCGAATCTCCCCTGCCGCGCCACAAATAAGCCACTAACTTGAAGGGCATTTAGGATATGACAATAACATGAATATCACATATCTGTCTTCAATTGGAATTATAATTATAATTTTGATCATTATAATTTTTCTCAGATATTTTAATCTAAAACCATCTAATGATAGAGTTTGGGTAGTTGACAATAGAGAATTGGCCTCTGTTGAATTCGAAGGTGAAGAGGTAATAATTAAAAATATTAGAGATTTTGATTGGAGGAGTACAAGAGATTATGATGAAAAATGGATAGATAGAAGATTTAATCTAGCAAAGGTTTCGAAAATATGGTTTATTCTAGAGTATTTTGATCCTAAAAAAAGACAAATGGCACACACCATAATGAGTTTTGAATTTGAGGACGGGGCTAGAATAACTTGCTCAATAGAAGTCAGAAGAGAAAGGGGTGAAAAATATCATCCAATAAAGGGATTGTTTCGTAAATATGAATTGATATATGTTTGGGCTACTGAAAGAGATTCGATTGGAGTAAGGGGCAGATGTAGAAAGAATTCGGTAACGCACTTATTTGAAGCTGTAGTATTGGGAGAAGGGAATGAGAGAAAGCTCTTTGAATCATATTTGAAGAGAACTAATAAATTATATGAAAAGCCTGAATGGTACAATACAATAACTAATACATGTACAACAAATATTGTAAGACATGTAAATGAGGTATATCCTGGAAGAGTCCCCAAGGCGGTTGCGATATTCTTACCTGGATTAAGTCCAAAGCTCCTGCATAAGAATAATCTTGTGAAAATAAGTAATAATTTAGAAGAGAGTTTGAAAAATAGTATAATAGATAATAAAGCATTGAAATGGGATAAGAAGGTAGATTTTGGTGACCTCATAAGAAAGCCGTAAATAGATAGTCACATTAATCAAGTTCTATTGCATTATACCAGATGGAAATATTTCCGATAAAATTATCGGACCCTATTCATTGGTCATTACCACCATCTAAAAGTCACATGATTAGATGGTTAATGCTAGCATTTCAATCGAAAAATGATGTAATCATAAAATTTGATGGTACACCCGGAGATGATATTATGTCTGCCGTATATTGTTTAAATATCTTAGGATTAGAAGTTGAGGACAATAAATCTTATTGGAAAATATTCGGTGAAAAAAAAACTAATAAGGGATCAAAAATAATATTAAATTGTGGAAATTCTGGAACTACTGTAAATTTTCTAACTGCAATCACATCTATGATGAATAAAGAAGTTACAATTGAGGGAGACGAATCTCTCAAAAAAAGAGATTTTTCTCATCTAAACAAAGGATTAAGAAAATTAGGGTGCGATATTTCTGGCGATAGCCCCCCCTACACCATTTTAGGGCCAATTACAAAAAAAAGAGTAGAGTTGGGAATTGATATTTCCAGTCAACCACTTTCGGCAATAATATTGTCATCACCCACACATAATGGAGAAATTATTATTGATACTATTGGAAAAAGTGTGAGTAGTGAATATGGAGATTTAACAATCGAAATAGCAGAAAAATGTGGAATTAAAATAACTAGAAATAAAGATGAGATAATTGTAAATGCAGCGCATTTAGAATTACCGGACGTAGTAGAAATACCTTCTGAAAGTAGCTTAATTCCGATTGCAATACTTCTTTCTGAATTACATGATGTGGAGTTGATATTATCTAATAATAATAAAAATAAATTTTTAGATTCAGGAATTGATATATTGAAATCTAAGGGGCTAGAAAAAATCAATTTATCTGACTATAGTGACATGATAACTCCTGCTGCTGTATTATTGGCCATAACGGGAGGAGGAGAAATAACTGGAGTAAAGCATGCTCGTGGCAAAGAATCAGATAGAATAGAGAACACTAAAAATTTAATAGAAGATTTTGGCATGGAATGCGAAGTAATAGGAGATGAGTTGAAGATACCGGGGTATCAAAAACCACAAAAACCACAAAAATCAGTTGAGACTTATGACGATCATCGAATAGCAATGACAGCGATAGTATTAGCGACTCTCACGGGTGCGAATATAATAAATCCTGAAATATCTTCAGTAACCGACCCTGAATTTTTAGATAAAATAAATAATATCATAATTTGAGTGATCTTATGTTTGAAAATTATAAACGAGATTTTAGTACTCATTTAATATTATTATTTGTATCAATTATTTGGGGTACATCTTGGGCTGCAGCAAGAATATTAAGTAATGGATTTGAAGATAATCCAGCCACTATGGGGCCTGCAACTTCTGCATGGATAAGATATTTGAGTGTGGTTATTATTTTCTATATATGGTATTTGTATAAGTTTTTCAATAGACAAAATGTTAGATTTTTACCGCCTAATAAAAGTATTTTAAATGACATCTTCGTATTAGGTTTATTTGGAGTAATGATTTATCAGCTACTTTTTATGCATGGAATGAAATGGACGGCGGCTGGCGATGCATCAGTAATAATGCCAATTAATCCAATCTTTACAGCATTACTAGCATTTCCATTATTAGGGCAAAAAATAACAAAAAATATATTTTATGGAATGATAATTAGCATAATAGGTGTTATTATAATTGTAGGTTGGAGTCCAAATACGGATATTGCACTTAGGGATAGAATGCTTGGAGATTTTATGATATTGATTGCAGCATTCTCTTGGGCATTGTGTTCAATAATAACAAAAAAGACTATGATTAAGAATATTAAATTAAAAATTTTACCATCGGAGATAGTAATATGGTATTCATTGATAGGTTGGATTATGCTAACTCCCTGGATGGTCATGGAAATTTTATCAAATGACATTATAAAACCTAACTTTACTGAAATTATGATAATATTATATTTGGGCATATTTTCTACCGTTCTTGCTAACGTTTGGTTTGCAATCGGTATAGAAAAAATAGGTCCTACGTCTACTTCTGCATACATATTTCTTGTCCCAGTTTTTGGAATATTAAGCGGATGGATAATTTTAGGAGAAAATATTGGATTATCAATGATATTAGGATTTATATTAATTGTTGGAGGAGTTAGAAAGGTGCAAATAGATAGTAATAGATTGAATAGTAGTCAGTAATAATACTACACTACTGCCTTATTGTTAAATACAAAAGGTCAGTCGGTAGCAAAAGAGGTTATCCAATGGCACGTAAACCAGCAGTAATGTATCGTAGGATAAAAGGCCAATCTTTTACACGTAGAAAATACACTGGAGGTGTCCCAAATAATAGAATTCTACGTTATCATATGGGCAATAGAAAAAAGGCTGAGGCAAACGAGTTCTTAGTGACTATTGAGTTGAAAGCAGATAATCCATGTCAAGTTAGAGATAGTGCATTAGAAGCAGCTAGGCAGGTTGCAAATTCAACAATTAGAGATTCGTCGGGAACAGAAGGTTATGCCCTAAGGATGCACACATATCCTCATCAGATCCTTAGAGAAAATAAACAGGCTACAGGCGCAGGGGCAGACAGGGTTTCCCAAGGTATGAGATTATCTTTTGGAAAAAATGTAGGCACTGCGGCTAGAGTGCAGAGAAATCAGACAATTATGTCAATAAAGACTGATCCTGAAAACTATCTTGCGGCAAAGAATGCATTAAGGAAGGCAAATTGTAAATTCCCTACTCCTTGTACTACATCCGTAACTAAGGGTTCCGAGCATTTGAAAGGTTTAGTGTAGACGTGGAATATCATGGAAGATAGTTCCTCATTAAAAATTCTCCAAGATTCTTTACTTGGTGCTCCAATAATTTGGAAGGGCGATTATCCGTATTTTATTCATCCCATATCTGATGGCATACCAAGGATGGAAGCAAAAGTTTTGAGAGCAACAAGAGACCTAATAGTTTCAATAGTTGACTGGAATAAAATTGATTTGATAGTAAGTGTTGAAGCAATGGGTTTACCATTATTAGCAGCTGTTGGGGACGCAACAGGCAAACCAACTGTAGTAATAAGAAAAAGATCATATGGAATGGAAGGAGAAGTTTCAGTGAACGTATCTACTGGATACTCTGAATCAACTGTTTATATCAATGACATAAAGAAAGGAGAAAAGATATTAATTGTTGATGACGTAATTTCTACTGGAGGAACATTAGAACCAATTCTTCAAACTTTACAGAATATGGGAATAATACTACAAGACATAATTATAGCCATTGAAAAAGGTAATGGATTAGAACGCTTGAAAAATGAAAGGCCTGAGTGGCCAATACGTTCCCTTGCTAAAATTGAAATTATAGAGGGTAAAGTCGGAATAATTGAGTGAGGAATCTAAATGGACCTAGAAAGACATGATTTTCAATTAGAGGAACTAGTTGAAAGAATTAAAGAAAATGATCACAGATTAATTGCCCTTCAAGTGCCTGAAGGATTGAAAATGCAGGCCCTTGAAATGATGGATATGATAGAGGGAGACTCATCTGCAAAGGTAGTTTTGGCTGCGGATCCCTGCTATGGTGCTTGTGACTTAGTACATGATAAAATGAGAATGATGGGGGTGGAATTAGTTGCACATATGGGCCATAGTCAGATGAATATAGATTCAGGCATGCCAACTCACTTCATACCAGTTACATATGATGGAGATCCAGAAATAGAACCTGTTTTAAAAATATTGATGAAACATAGAGAAATGTCAGAAAATAGATTAATTGAGTCAAAAGAAGAGACTGATCTTACTAAAGAAGAAGCTCAATCACGTTTCCTTGATGCAGTAGGAAGAGTATCTCCACTTACAGGTAATAAATTAGGATTAGTTGGATCTATTCAACACCTACATCTTTTGGAGAGTTATAAAGAAAGACTAGAGAATGCTGGTTTTGAAGTTGTAATACCAGTGGGAGGAGAGAGGTTATCTTTCCCAGGCCAGGTTCTTGGTTGTAATTATTCAGGAGATCAGGATGACATTGGCCACTACATATTTCTTGGCTCTGGAGATTTTCATCCCATTGGATTAGTGATGCATACTGGAAAACCATTAGCATTACTTGACCCCTATAATGGAGAAGCAAGCGAAATGGGGTTAGATAGGATAGAGAGAATTCTTAGGCAGCGATTTGGACTAATAATGTCAGTAGATAATTGTAAAACATTTGGCATCTTAATCGGAGAAAAACCAGGGCAGATGAGAAGAAATTTAGCAATTCGGATGAAAAGACTATTGGAAAAGCATGGCAGAAAGGGATATTTATTAGCATTGGACCATGTAAGTCCGGAATTAATAGATTTTTATCCAGTAGATGCATTTGTCAATACTGCTTGTCCAAGAATAGCCATTGATGATTCAGTGAGATATGCTAAAGCATTGATAACGCCCTACGAACTTGAAGTAGCATTAGGCGAAAAGGAATGGGAAAATGGTTATCAATTCGATGAAATACCTTGATAATAGGTAATAGTAATCGTATTTTAATAATTTAGAATTCAATTATATTATTATACTTATTATTCTTCATAGCTAATAAATTCATTAAGACATGCTAGAGCATTGATAACTACGTAAGAATTTGAATACTTTTAATGCCAAAAGGAATGGAAAAATAGTTATCAATTGTGATAAAATAAATAATAGATATGATAATACATCATATTTGAATAATTTAAAATATAATTATGATTATTCTTCATCATCTGCAAGAAGTGCTTCCCAATCTAAATCATCTTCTTTTGATAAAAACCAAACTGCACCCATTATTCCTGCAAGAATAAATCCAATTAAATCTTGTGTACTGAATCCTGTATCTGGCCTAAGTGCATCTCCACTACCAATTCCTAACAGGTCTATCAAGAATAACTTATTATCTCCTCCTCCAAACATTCCTGTCATATTTAATAGTTCAAAAACTACTAAAACTGCAGTCGAAATCAACAAAGCCATCCTTATATTTGCGTCTAATTCAATATCCATAACTCAATCTATTTCAAACGAAGTGTTTGTTATATATTAACTATGCCATAGAAAATAACATAATAGTTTATTATTAAGAGTTTACCGTTCTTCT
>JBKEHQ010000027.1:0-15917 GCA_046710875.1 Candidatus Thalassarchaeaceae archaeon | reverse complement strand
TATTTCCAGTTATTTACTTAATAATAAGTGACGGATTATCCTTGGAATATATTGAATGGAAATTAACAGAAGGTTCCGATGCTAATATATACAAATTTTATTTAATAAAATATTTTTTAATATTCGCCCCTTTAATCTTATCTTTAATTTGGTTTTTTAATTCTATAGTTCTAAGTAGGAGAATTTCAGATACTATTGAAACTCCGACTTCATACATACGATCCATGACAGCGGGAAACATTGAATTGGTTGGTCAAGTAAGATACTGGCAATCAAAACCTCCTACTGTATACGTCGGCAGAGATTATTCTCGGGCAGTAGACAATCTAACATTATGGAATTGGAATTATGAAATACTGGTGGAAACTACTCATGTCGTAACAGATAAAAATGGCAATACTAAGACAGAAAAAAGACAAACTTGGCATACAATGGATTCTGATTCTGGAAACTACTCTTATGTTTTACACGACGGAACGGGTGGTGTATTGGTCCATCCTAGTACCTTTAAATTACAGAATTTAGGGCAATATATCGCGAGATGGGAATGCCCTCACAATGTATTCGATTATGATTTATATCAAGGTACTTTTCATAGAACTTGGAATGATGGTAGAATTTTGAGACATAAATGGACTTTGTTTGGTTTGGCAATTGGAGATCCATGTTACCTAATTGGTTACGCGAAACCAAGAGATCCTAAAAATAGAGACATCAAGGAACAAATAGGGATAAGTGAATCAGAAACCCTCAACAATGAACATGTTCAAAACCGTCTTTTAGAAGTAATTGGAGAAGATGGGGCGACCAATGAAGCTAGGCTTGAAAGAGGCAGTGAATTAGCAGTATTGGCGAATTCTCGTAGTAATGTCGAATATCTTTTAATTCCAGGTTTAAATTTGGCTTTAATTATATCAATTACATTTTATTCCTTCTTATTAAGTAGTTTTTAAATTAGTAAATATTCAATAATGATGACCCTCTTTCAGATTATGATGGAAGATGCGCTTAGTATACTATTACTCACTTCAGCATGCTTTATAGGGACTATTTCAGGTCTCGTATTTTTATGGGCATACAGCACTTACAATAGGCTAACCGGTTTAAATTTACAAGTGGAAAAAGGCGAAGATAATATAGATACTATATTACAAGAAAGATTTGATCTGATTGAAGATGCTGTTGATATGGCAAAAGGACAACTTGATCATGAAAAAGAAATATGGAAATCCTTTGCAAGAGCAAGGGGGGATCGTGAACAATCAAAGGGTATGCCAGGAAGAAACTATGATATGCCTAAGCTATCAGAAGCTAATGGCATTCTTGCTGGTGCAACAATGTCAATAAGAGGAGTTATTGAGCAATATCCTGATTTAGATGCAATTGTTGCAATAGAAGACATATTGAGAAAACTAGAGAGAATTGAACAGGAGCTTGCTGATGTAAGGCAAATACACAATGAATACGTTTTCACCTATAATGTTAATATCATGTCCTTTCCAGCATTATTTATTGCAAAATTAGCATCCTTCAGTCGTGCAGAAGGTTTTAGTGTCGTGGATAAACAAGTTAGAGCTGGGCCAGAGATCAGATTATAGATTTATATCGGTAGACTTGAATGCCATAACTTATGTTGACCAATTGATGAGTGTCGTCGCGCTGCTACAACTCAACTGTATTGTTGGAGATATAACACATAACTCGTCCGAAATATCTCGTTTAGCTGCTATTGCTGCTGAAAATGGTGCAACTATGGCTATGACTAGTGAGTTAGCAATTTGCGGATATCCGCCGAGAGATTTACTTTTAGAAAAAGATTTCGTTAAACGTTGTGAACAAGCCATAGCAAGAATAGTATCGCCAATTCCAATTCTTATTGGGAGCCCAATGAGCCCAGTGGAATCAAATAATTTGCCCTCAAATGGTGTAATTTATTGTAGCGGAAATGGAAAAATAAAAAATTTATACAGAAAACAACTCTTGCCTACTTATGATGTATTTGATGAGGCAAGATATTTTGAAAAAGGCAATAGTATATCAATAATTGAAGACCCCAACCTTTTGAAATTAGGAATTACAATTTGTGAAGATGCATGGCAACACTCTGGACATGTTCCTAGCGATTATGGTGGCGATCCGATAGCACAGTTATCCAACGCACATGATTCGTTATCATATTCAATCAATCTTTCAGCTTCACCGTATCATGCAGATAAGGAAGATATGAGATTAGATGTAGTCAGATCCGCAGCATCATCTTTGAATCATCCATATCTGATGTGTAACCAAATAGGGGGAAATGATGATTTAATATTCGATGGTAGGTCTATTATCTCATGGCCAAATGGAGATGTCATACAAGGTCCTGCCTGGAAAGAAGCAATAATTTTAGTATATTTAGACATGCCAACCAATTCTAAAATTATCGAAATTAACGGCGATGAGAATATTTTGAAAGATGCTAAGATATTTTCTATAAATGATAAATCTGAAAATATAGGCGACGATTTAGACATTTTAGAAGCAATAACTATTGGATTAAGAGATTATTGCAATAAATCTGATATCAAATCAGTAGTCTTAGGAGTAAGTGGAGGAATAGATTCAGCGGTTACAGCCGCAATTGCATGCAGAGCATTAGGTTCCGACGCCGTTCATGGAATTTCTATGCCAATGCGTTACTCTAGTGGCCATTCCAAAGATGATGCTATGGTTTTAGTAAAATCTCTTGGGGCCCACTATCATCAATTGGAACTTTCTGATTTACAAGATACTTCTGAAAAATATTTGAATAAATTAATCCCAATTGATGACTCTAGTGTTAATGATATTTATCTTGAAAATATACAGGCCAGACTTAGAGGTTTGACTGTTATGGCCTATGCTAATGCATATGGGGGGATGGCATTAGCAACTGGTAATAAATCAGAATTAGCTATTGGTTATTGTACCCTCTATGGCGATATGTGTGGAGGATATGCACCCATTGGAGATCTATACAAATCCGAAGTATATAGAATAGCCCGATTAATCAATAAAGAGGCCAAAGATAATGGCAAGGAACCGCCTATTCCTGAATCTACTATCCTAAAGCCTCCATCTGCTGAATTGAAACCCAATCAAGAAGATCAAGATTCTTTGCCTCCTTATGAGGTGCTTGATAAAATTTTAGAAGATTGGATTGAAAGAGGAATAGTAAATACAGAATTTGATGAAAAAACAGTCTCTTGGATACTTAAGACTATGAAATCTAATGAACACAAAAGGTGGCAAATGCCTCCCGCACCTCGTGTTTCAAATCGGTCATTTGGGCAAGGTTGGCGGCAACCTTTGGCTGCAAAGAAGTAATATTTAGGATATATCAGAATACGTTGCCGCTGCGTAAATACTAATTGAATATGCAATTATTGTAACGCCAACTCCTATGGCCATAGAACTTTCAAAACTCAAACCTCTTCTAAGTAAATATGGAAGTAAAATGAACAATAAGGTTGAAGGCAATACTAACCATAAAATACTCTCTGCAAAATTTGCTACTTCAATTACATCTTTGGTATCATCGTAAAGCCAAATTAAAGAAAGTATACTGACTAGTGGTATTGATACTATCAATGCTCCAAATATTGCAGATTTTTTAGCCATTTCACTTGCAAATACTATAATCGCACCGCTAAAAATCCCTTTAGCAATTAGATTTAACCAATTCATATCAATGAATATAAGTATATGACTCAAACCTTTCCCCTAAAATTATGTAATCAAGGGCATTGAGCGTATGGTTCATGCATCGGCGGTAGAAATAAATCAGAACATGTACGATTTACTATTGACAAGCCAAGAATTGAAGATGCATCCAATCCTAATGTTACGGGGAAAGTCGATACTGGACTAGGAATATAGTCTTCTCCAGTCTGAGATATTATTAATTGAATGCCATCACCTTTGGGTATTATTACATCCATTCCAAAAAATTCCATCTTAGCTATTACTGTCTGCCCCGGATTCAAAACTTGACCTTCTTTTCCTCCGTCATAAAATCTTAAGTCCATAACTGCATGTCCAAGGTGCATTCCATTACTGGACTGTACCATTTCAACAAAGAGGTGCCCACTAGTTGATAGAAGCGAAGTAGTTGCTTGAACATGAAATATTGGTGTTCCAATAATCCTAATCTCTTCTTCGAATGATGGGCATTCGATTGTCAATGATGAAGTGGAAGTTACTAACTCACCTCCCTCTATCACATTACAAGTATCCATGTCGTAATTTACCCAGTCTTTATCTTTTGGAGGGTATTCGTTTTCGACTCTCCATGCGCCCATATTGTCTTGAATTTCTGCTATCAGTCTAGGTGCTGGGCCCTCATCTTTCAGATAATAATCAAACCATTCTAGCAAATCATCAGCCCAGTCCCATCTTAATGTAAATGGAAATGCTTCTGCACCTCTTCCACTTGAAAGTCCTGAATGGCCACTTTCTCTATCTGGATAATCATGGCCCCATTGGCCATAAAGTCCTTTGACCTCAAATCCGTGTTCAATTAAGATATTATGAGTTGGAAATGCCATATGTGGATCAACGTTCCAATCTTGCATTCCATGTATTATGTATACCGAACCATTATAATTTTGCAAAGCCCTATCTAAAAAAGTTCTTTCTCCCCAATAGTCACTGCCAGTCCATGCTAGATTATCGCCAGATAGATATGCTGCAGGACCAGCATAATATCCCTCCAAATATCCTTCACATGCATTTTGAGAATCTTCAAGATTACCATCCAATCCAAAGCTGCCATAAACTCCATTATGCATAATTGCTCCTCTTGCTTCCATACTTCCATTTCTCCACATCAAATCATGAGCCCCAATAAGGCCTGACATGGGGATGATTGTTTTTAGATATTCAGAGCCCATTGCTGCAGCTTCCCAAGGGGTGGACCCATCATATGATTTACCAATTATTCCAACTGCCCCATTGGAAAAAGATGAGGTACCAAGATACTCAACAGCTGCATGAATTCCTTCTTGCTCATCGAGCCCCATAAGATCCATACAATGATTTGATTCCCCAGTTCCAAATACTGAAACTTGTGCAATTCCATATCCATGAGGGACCAAATTCTCAATTAAAAATCGGCCTAGGCGATCCGCAGGCGTCAGGGCATCAACATCTCCATCATCATAATATGGGCCTATTTCTGCGATAATTGGAACTTTACATCTATCTTCAATATTTTCTGCATCCATGTCACATCCTTCTATCTTAGGTAGCCATAGGCCCATGTGGACTACTGCATCTCCAGTTAATCCTGCTCCTCCATCGGTAAGGGTTATTTCAGGGACAGAAATATATTTTGATCTAACTTCATCTATTTCATAAGTCCCATTGATAGAAACACGGCTGAATACATCGTCATTTTTGTAAATCATATCAACTCTGTCTTCGACATCGGGCAACCAATGTTGTTCATCATTGATTTGATTATTTTTATCTTCAGCCCCCAAGCATCCTGATAAAGGCGAGATTAAAAATATAGAAACAATAAATATACTAATTATATTTTTATTCATATTATTCAAACCTGGGGTAATGAAAAGTTTTGAGGTTTTGCTATTCCCAAATCACTCGGTAAATCTCGAATTTTTGTGGGTAATGTTACTGGAATCATTTCCTTTCCTATTAATGCAACTCTACTTTCGCTTCTCTCTGAGAGGACTTCTCTTCCAACAAGATTCGCTAATTTATTCGAAAAATCTAGAACTTCAGCATGATTTGGCATGTTTTCTATGGTATGATTATTCTGGCTTTTACCAACGTGGACATATCCTTTTGCCTCAATAAACATGGGATCAGCTATGTTGTCAAGTCTCGCATAATCTTCCTCATGTCCCAAAGATTCACCTTTTATTAGTGTGTGTCTGCATACCGTTCTAGTGTCTAATGAAGGTAATATTTCCAAAGTTTGTTCTAATTTATGAAATGCGTTTCTATCGAATTTCGGTTTACATATCCGATCGAAAACTTCCTTATTTGGTGCATCTACACTAACATATAATTGAGTAGGCAATGTATCTAAATTTTCAATTACTTTTGGCAAACTGCCATTTGTAACTAAAAATGTAGAAACTCCGTGTTGGTGACAAATTTCTAGAAACTCGCTCAATCTTGAATACAGCGTTGGCTCGCCATTAAGGGAAATAGCAACATGCTTAGGATCTTGAGCGTCAAGCCATTTTTCTCTTGGGACATTCGGGTGTCCGCCAAAACCTGTAATCAATCTTCTATGAGCCTTTACGGATTGTAAAAACAACTCATATGGATCATCATCAATTTTGTTTAGAGTATCGGAATGAGGTTCTCTCCAACAGTACGTGCATGCAAGATTGCAAGTATCTACATTTGGTGCCATCTGCATGCAACCATGACTTTGAATTCCATAGAATGTACCTTTGTAACATGACCTATCTGCAATCAAACTCTGTTTAGTCCAGTGGCATACTTTTACTCCTCCATGTTCTCCAACAAGGTGATAACTTTGTTTAGCCAAACGTGCAGCTAATTGCGGTTCTATACGTGTAATTGGATTTTGCATTAATGTAAACCTCCGACTCCATATCCCACAAAGGGGCCGTGTCAGACATATGCCCGAGTAACACATGTGTATTGAAAACTGTGATTAAATATGTCAAGAATATTTGATACCAGTCCCATATGCAAAAACTTCAACTGCTTTAAGTCCCTTTTTATGAGATGCAGGGGTCATTGGAGAAGTATCAATTCTTACATTAATAACTTCGTCCCACCCTTCTTTAATTGCAACTTCTCTTAGCCTTTGCATGGATTCAGCCCTTCCAGCAGATATTACTTTCTGAAAAATATCTATTGAACCCCCGACTATATTATTTAAAAATCCTCTAAATAGGTGCCAATGACTTGGCCCATATACGGCTCCAGCCCATACTATCCCTGAGGATTTGACGTCTTTACGGTACCCTCCGTCAATATTTGATAACGGGTCCTTCCCAATTTTTGATATAATCTCGGTTTCTCTTTCTACAGTGTTTGCAATCATTGCATCAAGATTTTTGCCACTAAATAGTGATCCCCAAATAAGGAGGGTTGGGTATGCAATTGTCCAAATTATGCCTAGTGCTACCCAGAAAATTCCAAATGAAATTAACAAGATTCCTAATAAATCTCCGATCATTAAAATCACCTAATTACTTATTCAATCTTGACAGCAGTTCCATAAGCAAATAATTCTGCAGCTCCTGTTGTAACTGCTGAAGTTGCAAATCTAACATTGACTATTGCATTGGCCCCTCTTGCCATAGCATCAGAAACCATCCTACTCATAGCCTCTTTTCGAGATTCTTCCAATAATTCTGTATATTTATGGAGTTCACCTCCAAGAATATTCTTCAATCCTTGAGTAATGTCTCTGCCGATATTCTTTGCCCGAACTGTTGATCCAGAAACTACTCCAAAACTTTCAGTTATTAGTTTTCCAGGAATTGTTTCGGTATTAACTACTATGATTCCTTGTATTTGCTCAACCATAAAATATATGCGAAACGGCATCATACTTTATTATTTCTACGTATTTTTAAAAATAAAATATTTTATAAAATTTATGATACTAATATGATATCATATAGATATCTTTATATTGGTGGCCCAAGTAGGATGTAATGAAGATAATATTATGTCGGATACTGTAATTAGAAAAGAGGAACTGATAAAAGATATCGAAAAAAACTCTCTAAATGGTTTCATAGGTTTAGGATTGCATTTTCTATTGGGATTATTTAATTTAATAATTTTAGTCTCAGGGACTCCCCTTGCTGGATTAATAATCATCACTGGCCCATTATGGTTTGTATTTACAAACAGTTACATGATTATTCAACCAAATGAAGCAAAGGCATTACAATTTTTTGGGAAATATTCAGGTACAGTGAGGATTGAAGGGTTTCGCTTTCTTCTAAATCCGCTATATCAAAAGACAGGAATTTCATTAAGAATCAGAAACTTTGAATCAAAGATGTTGAAAGTAAATGATGTCAATGCAAATCCAGTCGAAATAGCCGCTGTAGTAGTATGGAGAGTTTTTGATGCAGCAGAAGCGTTGTTTGAAGTTGATGACTATAATAATTATGTGCAAATTCAAAGCGAAGCAGCATTAAGGGCCATGGCTACAAAGTATCCATATGATGTTATCGAAGACAAGGATGTTGGCGGCATAGCACTCTCAAGCCATCAAGAAGAAATCGCAATGCAATTACAACAATCTGTAGAAAATAGACTCAAGAGAGCAGGAATTGAAGTGCTTGAAGCACGCATAAGTCATCTCGCATATTCACAAGAAATAGCACAAGCTATGTTGCGTAGACAACAGGCAAGTGCAGTTGTAGCAGCACGTAGTGAGATTGTAAAAGGTGCAGTTGGAATGGTGGAACTAGCCCTAGAGCAACTTAGCGAAAAGAATATTATCGAATTGGATGAAGAAAGGAAAGCAACTATGGTAAGCAATCTTCTAGTTGTCCTTTGCTCAGAAACTGACACTACTCCTGTTATTAATACTGGAACTTTGTATTAAGTTGGATTAAAATGCCATTGGAGAAAAAGAAAATCCTTCTCCGCTTAGATCCAGCGTTGCATAGAAGTTTACAGAAATGGGCCGATGATGATTTAAGATCATTTAATTCTCAAGTTGAATTTTTATTAAGAAAGTCTGCTATGGAAAATAAACGATTAAAATAAGTAAATTTTTACATAATTTATATATTTTTATTTATTGGTAATATGATGAATAAAAAGTTAATGTAAATTCCATTACTTATAAAATTTTTATTTACTTTTTATATTGGACTAGTGTCTTGTTTAAGCTACATCCAGTCTCAAGTATCTCCAACAAATAATCGCTCATTGTGTAGTGCCAGGGAATTTATTATTTCTTGTATATTTTTATTATATATTTGGATTTGGCTACCATGCCTAAATTTATAAAATTGAAATAAATGATGATCTCAATATTGTACTTATGATGCCAATCATTAAAAACAAATTTTATTCGGGTCGGCTTCATGAACATGTGGATATTAGTTGAAACTGAAGTTGGCCCTACTAGGATTAATACAAATGCAATATGTGCATATCAGAAACCCAAAGAACAGCCAAATAATGGTGAATCATTATTGATTTATACTTCAGATAACACATTGTTTGATATTAATAAAAACTGTGAAAAAATTATCCAAATTTTAGATAATCATTTCGATATTTCAAATTTATAAAAAAACATCCCTTCATAGACTATGTCCGTCTAAGGTTTGATGTGGCGCGTCCGTTACTAGTTACTATTCTATTTTGCTTTTTAGTTCCAATTATCACAGTAAATGGTGATTTCAGTAATGATTCTCTGACAACTACTGATTATGAACCAGTGATAGTAACGGTCGACAGTACAAATTTTAGATTTACTCCCTCAGAAGTTACAATTTATGAGACCCAAGAATTACGATTCTTTTGGAGTGATGAGATAATAGGGCATAATGCAGTGGAAGAAAATGGTATTTTTGATTCCGGCAATCCAGAAACCAATGTAGACTATTCTTTTATCTTTGAAGTTGGTACTAATGGTACTTACACATACATATGCGAACCTCATGAATTAATGGGAATGGAAGGAATTGTTATTGTTAAACCAATAATTGCTGAATCTCCCTCTCCTGTTCAAGAAGAATCTGATCAAGAAGAATCTGAAAAATCCTTACCAAACTTTTTATTACCTTCAACTTTAATGATATTAATATTTACGTCGAAAATAAACTCACGCAAACTCCTTTAAATTTTATTTCAATTAAGTAAGATAATTCAAGTAAGAAACTCTCTTCCAATACATATGGCAAAGCCGTGGGCAACTTCGCATATCGGAGAAGTGGCAAAGGGAATAGGTATTGACAAGCGTATATCGGGAGATGTTAAATCTAAACTAGTAGATTTACTAAGTTATGAATTACAAAGGATTACTTCAGATATGGAAGAAGCAACGATATTTGCCGACCCTGAACGCAAGACATTAGGTGACCCTAATCGCACTAGGCTGGGATTCAATAGGACTAGGGGAATGATGATTAATAATGTAAAAAAACTAGATTCAGTTGGAAGCGCAGCAGTAGTTTCTGTTAATGAGAATCTTGAAAATTATCTCTTAAAATTATTATTGTTGGCGTCCGATAATGCAGATCAAGATAAAATGAATACAATCAAACCTCGTCATTTGGATACAGCTTTAGAATCTTTAAATGGAGATGTTGAAGAATTAGGAGATAATAATGACGATATTCTTGATAAAGGAAATAATCTTTCTAAATCTGATATTGATGCTACTTTTAATGGGGCAATACTGACTACTTTTAACATAAAATCAATGGCTAAAAATCTCATCGGCATGAAAATAGAGGAAGAAGCATTAGAAGATTTGTTACTGGTCTATTATGATCATGCAGCAGAATTACAAGAAGATTTGCAAGAAAATATTCACTCTAGAAAATTTGCAGAAATTGAATTAAATTTTGAGAAAACTAAAACATTTATGATGCTTGGTTGGCTAAGAAGGATGTTAGTAAAGGCAGAAGAAAATGCCATATCCTCCGGATCTTCAAAAATACTTATTAATCACGTAATTAGACTTGACCCATGGCAATAGTGTCGAGTAAATTTAAGTAAATTTAATCTATTTATGCCCTAGCCTACACATCAATGGAACCCGCCTTATCTATAATTTCTAGTCTAAATAAAAAAAGAATAACTGCAATAAGTTTAATCACTATTTTTGTATTATCTGCTGCATATATTGGTATAGGATATGCAGTGGCATCTGCATCATTGTCAATCAATCCAGGATGTGGAATGTGGTCAAATAATACTCCTGATAATTGGACAACAGATGATGATTGGAAAAGTTTTGAGCCATATAATGATTCTGAAGAAAGAATAACCATTCGTCAAGATTTTGATGTTTCAAATCTACAAATGGATTCCTATGAAAATATTACCTTTAATCCTCGTGGAAATTCTGAGATTACTCTGAGGGGTTGGTACGTTGAGGTTGATTCTGATGCACCAGTTGTGATACAAACTCATGGGATGCCAATCAACGGAAAATGTAAGCCAGAAATGTTATTGATGCAAGCGTTTCTTTCTGAGGGCGGCGTTAATACACTGTCTTTTGATCTTAGAAATTACGGAGAAAGTGATATTGTTGATGACTATTTCGCAGTCGGCCAAATAGAATATAATGACTTACTTGGGGCTTATGATTGGTTAGTCTCCGAAAAAGGGTACATGCCTGGTGAGGTTGGCATGGCAGCATTTTCAGCAGGTGGTGGAGCAGCAATAGCATTTGCAGAAGAATCTGGAATAGGGGCTATGTGGTTAGATAGCGCAGTCCTAGATTTTCCATTGCTTGTAAAAAATGAATTAGGTAGACTCGGATATCCTCAAATTTTTGCTGGACCAGCAATTACTGTTGGTGGTTGGTTAGTGGGCGTAGAATTAGATGCAAGGTCACCAATGGAGGCTGCTCTAAATTCAGACTCCAGGCCAGTATTCTTAACACATGGAATGGAAGATCCAAGAGTTTCCATCGTCCATTCACAAAATTTTGAAGAGAGAATGAATGATGTTGAGGGAAATATTTCAACATGGTATGTACCATCCAGGGGTCATGTAGATGCTATTTGGGGAGAATCAGATGAATATAAGAATAAGATCGTAACATTTTTTTCCAACGGATTAAGTTCATAGTTAAATAATTATAATTTAATACTTTTAGAAATATCTTTTTAATTTTTGAATCCTAATGTATATTTTCCCCTCAGTCAAAGTTAAGACTGGATGCTTGAACCGTCTATTGTGCCCCCTAGCCCTTTAGGATATGTTGGAGAAAGGGACTCTGGAGGTAAGATGCATGGTAAAGGAGCATTTCATTATCGTGATGGAGGCCGCTATGAAGGTGATTTCAAGAATGGCCTTAGAGATGGAAATGGTATTTTTTATTATTCGGATGGAAGTCGCTATGAAGGTGATTTTAAGATCGGACTTAGGGATGGATTAGGTAATTATCATTTTGCTAATGGTGGCCATTACGAAGGAGAATTTAGTAGGGATTTACGTAATGGCAAAGGCATCCATTATTATAACAATAGAGATGTTTACAACGGTATTTTCAAAAATGGAAAAAAGCATGGTCAAGGAATTTTTAATTATGCTGATGGAGGTCGTTATGAGGGGGGCTTCAAAAATGGAAAAAGGCATGGTCAAGGAATATATTCAATTATCAAGAAAAATAAAAAAGGTAAAAAAATAGAAAAAAAGATATTTTATTATGCAGATGGTGGCCGCTATGAGGGTAAATTCAAAGAAAATATGAGACATGGAAAAGGAATACATTATTATGCTATTGGGGATAGATATGAAGGTGAATTCAAAGAAGATATACGAGAGGGCCCCGGCATTTATTATGGCATATCTGGAGACAGATATGAGGGTTCATACCTCAATGGAAATAGACATGGTGAAGGAGCATATTATCGCTCGGATGGAGGGCGTCATGAAGGCCAATATTTAGTTGGATTAGCCAACGGCCCAGGTGTACATTATGATGCAAATGGTGGCAGATTCGAAGGAGAATATAAAGACGGGAAAAAATATGGTAAAGGTGTTTACTTCAGTTCAGATGGAGGGAGATTCGAAGGAGAATACAAAGATGGAGCACGTCATGGCCAGGGAATATATTACTATTCAGATGGAAGCCGATATGAAGGAGAATACAAGAATGGTGGTTCTGATGGGAAAGGAATATACTATTATTCAGACGGCAGCCGTTATGAAGGCGATTACAAAGATGATAGTAGACATGGCCAAGGAGTTTATTACGATCATGATGGAGATAGATATGAAGGTAGCTACAAGAATGCAAGGCGTCATGGCCAAGGAATCTATTATTGGTTAGCCGATACAGAGAAAAAAGGAGATAGATATGAAGGGGAATTCAATAACGATTCTATGGATGGCTTTGGCAACTATTATTTCTCCAATGGTAATCGATACGAGGGGGAATTCAAAAAAGGTAAAATGTCAGGTCGCGCAATATTCTACAGTACGGATGGAGATCGATATGAAGGTGAATTCACTGACGGAATTCGTCACGGAAAAGGAATTGATTTTACAGCTGATGGAGGGGGCTATGATGGAGAATATTATCAGGGTAGAAGGCAAGGACAAGGTATTTTCAATTATGCCGATGGAGGTAGATATGAAGGAGAATATGTTCAGGATAAAAGAAATGGCTTTGGAATATATTATTATGCTGATGGTAGCAGATATGAAGGTAATTATTTAGGTGGAATAAGGGATGGATATGGGATGTATTATTTTGCGGACGGGGATCGATATGAAGGTCAATATGCAAAAGGTAAGATGCAAGGAATTGGAATTTTCTTTGGTGCCGACGGGGATAGGTATGAAGGATTTTATCAAAATGATTTACAAAATGGTGATGGAGTATATTATTATGCAAATGGTAGCCATTATGAGGGCCAATTCAAGCATGGAAAATCTGATGGAAAAGGAATTTTATACAATTCGGATGGAAGTATAAAGAATAATGGAATTTGGAAGTCTGGAGAATATGAAAAATCCTTTCCCTTGCCTCCCATCTCTGTAGAATATTTTGAAAATCTTGCGGATGAAATAGTTATTTTATCAAAGAAAAGTCCTGCATCATCTCTAAGAAGACTATCCTCATTGAAATTAAAAATATCAGAAGCAATGATGAAATCAGTGGCAACTCCCACAAGAAAAGAAGGTTTAGAATCAGTTTTAGATGTAATCGAGGTGCTATTGGATCCAACTAAGGAACCAGATACCAAATTAAGATCAAAGGAAGATGTTTTTCAAAAATCTAAAGAAATAAAAACTGACATAATTCAATCAAATACTTCAGATAAGTCAAATCAAAATTTATCATTTAAAACTGAAGAAATGGATATTTCTGTTCTCGAAAATATAGCAAGGGCAACAGGAAGAAAAATAGAAGACGTTTTGGCAGATCTAGCTCATGACGGTATGCTAAACTACAGTGCCGGTTCTGACGCTAAATCAACAGAATTTGCAGGCCGATTAGATCAATCTCGATATCGAACAACTAGGCATCTAAAAGCAGATGGAGGTTTTGCAGAAGTTTATCTGGGAAGGGATTCCAAATCCGGAAATGACGTAGTTTGGAAACAAGCCGCTCCAAGCAGACAACTTTCAGCTTCCAAAGTAAATGATACTTTAATTAATGAAATTGAAATATTAAAATCATTAGATCACCCACGTATTCCGAAATATATTGATTCGGGATTAATTGAGAATACTGATGGAGTGAGAGTACAAGTTCTGATAATGGAGTATATAGAAGGAACAAGCTTAAATCAAGAAATGAAGGCAGTCATAAATGGTAATTTTAAACAAAAACTCGAAAGAATAATTTCGTTTATGTCAGAATGCTGTGAAGTTTTAGAATATATGGCAGATCTAGATATGCCAATTTATCACAGAGATATAAAGCCACATAATATCATGTTATCGCCCAAAAAAGGAGTTGTATTAATAGATTTTGGACTATCCAAGGGAGTAGACGCCGGTGAAGGAATTTCTAAATCAGGAGGCGCTCACACCATGGGTTGGTCGCCACCAGAAAGAGAAAGAGGAGTTACTGGGCCATTCACAGATGTTTACGGGCTAGGTCAAATACTTTGGCATCTATTGACAAATGAGGATGCAGGCATATTTTCGAGCGATTATAGGACAAAAAAAATTACCGAGTCGGGCCATCCATCATGGCTTAGTGATCTTGTAAATTTAGCAACTATTCCAGATAATACTTCAAAACGCATCCAATCAATATTTGAATTTAGAATTATGTTAGAAAAAGGTGATTTAAAAGCAATTTAGTCTTTGAATATTTTTTTTAATTTTCTAATAATCTGTTTGTCCATGAATTATACATCGGAGACTTCAATTTAACTAATCTAGTTCCCAAAACTGCTTCTTTGTCGGGCCACAACGATTCCAATTTTCTAAATGTCGAGCAATGCCTAAATCCAAGCGCATGTAAGTATTCATGATAAAGTACGCTTGCAGCCAAACGTTCCCATTTATGTTGGAGCAAGTCTGGATGTAAATCTATTCTTCTTACATCACTTGGTCCAAGAGTATTGGCATATGGCCAAAAATCCTTACCCCTTGCTATAATTTCTCCTCTGCTATTTTTTCTCACCCATCTACTATTTTTCTTAAACCGGCAACAACCCATCATAGTTCTGTTGTTTTTACGCAACTTTCCTAAAGTAATTTTCTCCAATTCATCAACTTGAAAATCTTTTAGTTCGGGAATATTCATCATTTTATTGATTACATCTTTGCCGACCCGGTCAATAAATTCCATGCCTGGCGATAGTATTCAACTAATAAAAATATTATTGATAAAATATTATAATTTCTAATATTAATAAACATAATATTATTAATCGGAAACCTTAGGGTGTTATCGAAAGGTGATTAAGAATGAATGGAAATATTTCAAAAGTAGGATTTGCGGCTAGTATGTTATCAGTTGGTTTCTCATTATACCTCTACTTCATAACAGGTGATGAAAACTTAGGAATATTTGTTGGTTTGTGGGCACCTACTCTAATTTTAGCTACTAAAGAAATTGAAGCTATGATGGATAATTAAGGATATATTCTCCTTTCTGACCATTCACTACCTTGGATTTTTAATATTATTCTTTCATGTAGTCTACTTGGTCTTCCAGACCAATATTCTATTGAACTAATTTTTATCACATATCCTCCCCAATGATC
>JBKEHQ010000026.1:0-16112 GCA_046710875.1 Candidatus Thalassarchaeaceae archaeon | reverse complement strand
GCATTATCTATGGATCATAATGTATATTGCTGGGGCTCGGGAGGAGAAGGTCAACTTGGTGATGGTAGTAATGATAGTAATTATGAACCAGGGTTAGTTACATTAGAAGAATACGAAATTCCTATATCTATAACTGCCGGTAATGCATTTTATTGTATATTATTGGATACAGGAGCCGCTAAATGCTGGGGAACTAATTGGCATGGTGGGCTCGGAGATGGTGGTGCTTTAGACGATTTTAATAATGGAATATCTAGGCAATTACCAACAAATGTTTCAGGAAATCATACATTCATAGGAATCGAAGCAGGTCTTCAAAATACATGTGCGATAAAAGCCAATGGTTCTGCATATTGCTGGGGAAGGCCATATGATGGCTCTCTTGGTAATGGTATGTCTGGAGTCACGGGACAGATAAATTATCCTGTAAGAGTAGGAAATACAGCAGCAGGAAATGGGCTAACTACTTATGCGTCTGAACAGGATCCAGATGGCGATGGAATTCTTACTATCTTCGACTCAAATCCGTATCCTTGTAATTCAGGCTATCAACAAATAGATAACGTATGCGTGGAAGTTTCTCCTGGATCGTATTCTATTAACGGCGTTGCTAATGTTTGTGATTATGGCAGCTATCAGCCTCTAGCAGGACAATCTTACTGTTTGTTTGCATCTCCGGGCAATTACGTGAATAATACTAATTCTTCCGAACAAATGCCTTGTATTGCGGGAACTTATCAGAATGACTCAGGACAAATAAGTTGTATAGAAAACTCACCTGGATATTATACAGATACTCAGTCTGCTGAAAATCAAGAAAAATGTCCAACAGGAACCTATCAGCCTAATTCAGGTAGTCAAGATTGTATTATTACAGATGCTGGACACTTTACCAATAATAGGAAATCAGTATCTCAAACACTATGTCCTGCTGGAACATATCAACCATTAACGGGCCAGAATAATTGTTTATCTGCTGATATTGGATATCATGTGTCTTCATCGGCCTCCATATCTCAAGATATTTGCGATGTTGGAACATATTCTGATACGTTAGGGCAAATAGAATGCAATAATGCTTCTGCAGGAAACTATGTTCTAGATACTGGCCAAAGTTCCGAAATATCCTGTTCTAATGGAACATATCAACCGGATACTGGTCAAACATCTTGTATTCCTGCATCTATTGGACATTATGTAGGACTTGAAGGTGCGAAATTCCAAATTCCGTGTTCTGTAGGAACATATCAACCAGGTACCGGACAATCATCTTGTATTCCAGCAACACCCGGGTCTGTCGTTTCTGAGCAAGGGGCTACTGGACAATCATCTTGTCCAGAAGGAACTTATTCATCAGAAGAAGGACAAAATGAATGTACTCAAGCCGAGCCTGGTACATTTGTAGATTCAATTGGTGCCACTGAACCAACTCCTTGCCCTTCAGGTCAGTTTCAAGAAATTGAAGGATCATTAAATTGTGTAGAAACTCCTCCCGGATATTTCACAGAATCCGATGGCTCATCAGAAGCATCACCCTGTCAACCCGGAACTTATGCAGCAGAAGGACAATCTTCCTGCGTAGCTGCAGATCCGGGATTCTTTGTTGCTAGTGAGGCACAATCAAATCAAGAAATGTGCCTTAAAGGTACATTCCAGCCTGATTCAGGGGCATCATCATGCCTCAAATCAACTCCTGGAAATTATGTTTCAAAATTTGCTCAATCCGAGCAAACACCCTGTGAAGCAGGAACTTTCCAACCAACTCAAGAAAATACAGAATGTATACCTGCATATGCTGGTCAGCATGTTCCAGAGGCAGGTAGTATGTCTCAAAGCCCCTGTCAAAGAGGAACCTACCAACCTGAAACAAGTCAATCTGAATGTTTAGATGCAGACCCTGGAAACTTTGTTTCTTCATCAGCAGCTAGTTCACAATTCCCTTGTTCAATGGGGAAATATCAACCAGATGCAGGTCAATTTGATTGTAAATCAGCCGATGTTGACAATTTTGTTTCAGAAGAAGGAGCTAGCGAACAAACTCCATGCAAATCTGGAGATACGCAGCCAACAACCGGGCAGACTAGATGTATCCAAGGAAAAGACTCAATTCCAATAATTCCCATATTGGTTATACCATTAATAGTCATTGTAGCAGTATATGCTTACAAATATCGAATTAGTGAAGGCAGTAAATCTTCTAGTGATAAAGAAACTAAAGAGTGGGATGAAAAAACTATAGATTATGTTCCAGAGTCATTAAAAAAGTAAATAATTCCGTATTAGTTAATTCCTCTAGCCTTGTGGGATAAACATGCGCGACTATCCCGGTGGCAGAATCGATCTACGTAGTGATACAGTCACTCAACCTGTTCCTGCAATGAGAGAAGTAATGGCAAATGCAATTGTTGGTGATGATGTACTGGGTGATGATCCAACAGTAATAGAATTGCAAAATAGAATTGCAAAAATGCTTGGTAAAGAAGCAGCATTATTTGTTCCTTCAGGTACCATGTCAAACGCTATTGCAATTAAATCTCAAACAAGACCAGGTGATGAGATTATTACTCATAAGAAAAGTCACATCTATCTTTACGAAGGTGGAGGTTATGCGGTTTTAGCAGGTTGCTCTGTAGCATTGGTAGATGGGGATTATGGAATAATGTCGCCATTAGATGTTAAAAAATCAATTAGAAAAGTTGAAGGTAGCAATTCACATTATCCAAATTGTTCGTTAATATGTGTAGAAAATACTGCAAATATTGGGGGCGGCTCCATATATTCCCAAGAAATATTAGATGAAATTTGCGACATTGCTCATGCAAATAACTGCAGAGCCCATCTAGATGGTGCAAGAATTTTTAATGCCGTAATAGGAAGTGGAATTTCTGCTGCAAGAATGGTTGAAAAGTTTGATACGATTTCTGTTTGCTTGTCCAAAGGTCTTGGAACTCCTGTAGGCTCATTATTGGTTGGAGATTCAGATACAATAAATGAAGCACATAGGTGGAGAAAGATGTTCGGAGGGGGAATGAGACAATCAGGCATAATTGCTGCTGCAGGACTATATGCCTTAGAAAATAATATACAACGTTTGTCAGAGGACCATTCCAGAGCTCGTTTATTGGCTGAAGTAATCAATGAAATGGAGTCATATGATGTAGATCTGGAAGCGGTACAATCTAACATGGTATTTATTTCATGTAAAGAAGGACAAGCTCAAAATCTTGTGGAAAGTGTTGCAAAACATGGAGTAGATGTATTGACAATAGGCGATTCAATCGTGAGAGCCGTCGTGCATTTACATATCACTGATGAAGATATTCAAAATACAATATTTGCATTTCAAAATGCTCAATAAGCCGGAAGCATTCAATATGAAAGTTCATACGATATACTGATGAGGTCTATTGTAGCGATATTTATGGTTACATTAATTCTTCTACCAATCACTATTTCAACTGCAGATATTGTAACTGTAGAAACATGGGATAAGGCAAGGGGCGAATCAAATGCTGGAACAATCGGAGGGGTTACAATTAATCTCAATGATTCTACAATTAGCGAATCTATGAATTTTCAAGATTTCCCAGTTATTGTTGAAACATATACTGCCACATGGTGTGAAAATTGTGTCGATGTTGAAGAAATCAGAGATGAAGCAATAGGGGACAATAATGTATCAATAATTCATTATCATAGGCACTTTTTTGAATCTAGTGACCCCTTCGGCAGTAATAGTACCGAACTTCGATGGGAGTCTAGTTATGGTTCTGCATCTATAGAGGCCATAGGAATGTCAAGAGGTGCTCCAACTACAATTATAGATGGTGAAAGGATGCATGCAGGTAAAGTAGCAAAATCTAATTCCTTGAAGAATGATTTTACTAATTCTATAGAATTTGGTACTAGTGCACCATTGATTGGCTCAATTAGCTTATCTGTAGAATCAAATATAAATCAAACAACTAGCTTATTTTCATGGAATACATCTCAACTTTCTTATTCATGTATTGATGATTGTTCAAAACAACTCTCAACTATTGCTTGGCTAATGTTCGTAGAAGATGTAGCTTATTTCCCAGAAGGGTCTAATGGTCTAGAATATTATCATCATGTCTTGCATGAAGCAATTTATCTTGAAGAATCCGATGGTTCAAAATCTTTCGACATACCTGACGCATGGGACGGAAATGATATGTCTGCTATTCTGATTATCGATTGGGCCGAAGTTGAAACAAAAAATAATTCTATACCTGCACCAAGTATTGTTTTGACTCTACTTTGCTTTCTAGTTTCTTCAGTGGCTTATGGTAAAAAGAACCATTTTTCTCAAATTAAATAGAAACTCTTAGTTGGGTTCAATAACCCCGTCCTTTATGGCGTACGCTCGGTGATGTGATGTTGCAAACAGGGAGGTATTCTATTACGAATGAATTAGTCTCTGAGGGGACTACTCCATCATGGCTTCAAGAGCATATAGAATGGCAAGCACTTAGCCCAATCTCGATTCCCGAAAAGAGAAAAAATAAGTTAATGATAATATATCCAAATGAAGAGTCACGTAAAGAAAACCTCTCAAAATTAGGTTCCAAGGGGTTTGCTTTTGATAGGAAGTTACACCAGACAATAGAATCTTTACATATTTCACTACTTGCAGATTTAAGACTTCCAAGATTATTGCCAGTTCAAGAATCCTTCAATATTATACTACATCAAGAATGTATCATTGAAGCTAAAAAATTGGCATTTCCAATAATTAATCCTATTCCCGATATGGATTGGGGCAGAGGCAAGACTTCACAATTAGTAAAATTACATGCATATTTATCAAAAGAAGGAGTAGTAAAATCTTGGACAGGTCCCGGCATTCATTCTTTCAATCGAATTCTACAGAATCTTGAAAAGAAATTAGGAGGAACTCATCCAGATATGGCGTATTCACGAATTACAGAGAAATTGTCAGACTCAAATAAACCATTCACCTTTATCGATATTGATGGGATTATAATGCTAAATCATGCTCCAAGTTTGCCCAAATCACAAAAGAAAATGTTACATGCCATCTCCAATCATTGTCCTATTCATCAACTAACCTATCCTGGTAATTTCAGGCTCGGACATCATGGTTACTTATTGATGGATCAATATCCAGTTGAATCCAAAGAAGACTTACCAGAATTTATGCCAATTCATGAAATTGAATCAGAAAGTAGTGAAATCAATGCTACAATTTACCAACTTAAAAGAGAAACTCATTCTTTTCGAATTACTTCCTCAATTGTTCGTGATTACTTAGATTCAAATCCTGATTCAAGTATAATAATTGTAGATCCTTCTTTAGAATCAAATAATTATCGTTGGAAAAATATGGCTAATAATCTAGGTATCCCACTAAATAACTCTGAAATTAATTTAACCAGTAATTCCCTCGGGCATTGGCTCAATCAACTAGTTACTTTGGGACATGGAGAAAATAGTTTTTCACTTGAAAACTTGAGAGTAATATCTCTTCAAACCATGATATCTCCATTTGAATTCTCTGTCACTCACCCTATGGATTCAGATATTAATATTATTCCTGATCAACAACTACTGACTAATTTAGCACGAAGTGAACATGTTCTAGGTGGTCCAGGAGCACTAAGAAGGTGGCTCGAATCTCTTTCTAGATCACCTAGTGATAATTCTGAATCAATCAAAAAAGAATCTACTCAATGGTGGTTACTAAATCTTGCCTATTCTTTAGGACCTTTACTCAGGGACGAAGATAAACTTGCATTGAAAGAAAGCGAATTTAGAATTGGATGCCACACAGGGGCTAAATTACCAATAATAAAGCCATTTAATAATGCGGATAAATGGTTGTTAGAAATATTAAAGACAGTAAATTTAGAATTAATTTCCGACAATATAGATACCGAATCGCTATCTATACCTGCAGTAATTCAATCAATTATTAAAAATTATAAGTCATTAAGAAATATGCAGTTTTCATTGAATCATAAACCAGCAGTAAATGGTCCCGATTGGGTTGATGAATATCTAAATCTGATAAATTCAATTACGTATTCTGATTCTAATTCAATAAATATGTCTAGGTTGAGGTTTTTGACTCCTGAACAGGCTTTAGGCTGTTCTGCAGATTTAATAATTCTTGCAAATTTATCTAGCTCATCATGGGATATGAAAGTCCAAAAAATTCCATTTTTAGGCGATGAAGAACGTTATCGCTTTGACCTTTTGAGGCCCGATGGCCCAATAAGAAAAGCAAGACACTTTTTACAACATTTATTATTTGGAGGAAAAAGAACTATAATTTTGGATCCCAGTCTTGATGATACGTCACCTCCCAGTGCCCCAATTAGAGAATGGATATCATTAAATAGTCATTTAATTGAAGAATATGATGATTCAAAACCCACCAACCCTCGTGATATCCGTCAATTAGATGGGATTAATTTACAACATGGACAAAAATTAAATTATCCTCCACTAAATGCCGATTCAATTACCATACCTATTGATGTTAAACTACAACGTGAACGTGAGAGGAGACAACCAGATCGAGTTGGTAGTGACCATTATTTGCCAGAAAAATCTAGAAATCATATATTTTCTATAAATCATATCGATTTTTCAAGAAAAGTTCCAAGCGGCAATACTAGTCCTAGGGATTTTGATACATGGCCAGTTATTGGAGGCCATACCAATTCAGGTAAAAGGACGCCAACAATAGATCCCAGGCCATTCAGTATCTCTCCAACAGAAATATCTGTTAGTGATAATCGTCATGGGCATTCACAAGGTGCTGAGCAAAGAAAACAAATATGGTCCCCAAGTAGATTGCATGATTGGTTAAAATGTCCTCGTAGCGGCTGGCTCTCAAGGGGACTTAGAGCAAAACAAGAAGAATTACAATCTGAAGATTTAGATGCCCGAGTCCATGGTGAACTAATTCACTTAATCCATCATGATGTATTATGTCATATATTGGGTCTCGAAATTGGTGTAGAATCTTATGATAAAAATAAACAAAATAAACCTATTAATTTGTTTAAGTCAGGACTTACAAAAGAGGAAGTTATGCAAATAGCTTTCGAATCTTTAGATTCGAGGGCACCATGGCTAGATAGAACAGATGCCGTATCGGCTAACCGCTTACAAATTTTAACTGGTATGAATCGAAACCAATGGAATGATTGGCTAGCAAATCCCATTCCAATCAAACCTTCAGGTAGAATTGGAAACATTGTAGAGGCTGAATTTTCTATTGAAGATAGTATGCCAATTAGTATAGAATGGAATATAAAAAATTACAATAGTAAAGGTATTGAAATTAGCATACCTTCACAATTAACTAGCCCAGATATGCAGAAGTTACCCTCTATAATGGTACAAGGACACATAGATAGAGTTGGGCAATTACCATTTGATAAACAAGGAGAAATATGGATTAATGAAAATGGAAATAATTCAATTGCACCATTGAAATTTGATTCAGAAGAATGGATTCCTCGTAGATTAATAGTAATCAGAGATCTCAAGACAACAGAATCTAAGTCTGCAAAAGATAGACATTCAATGGGCCTTCTTGAAGAACTCCAACTAGCAATATATGCTAGAGCATGGGAAATGGCCCATCCCGGAGATTTAGTGGTCGGCGCTGGAATATCAATATTTAGCCATAATACTATACATTTGGTTGAAATGTCTCCTAATGAACACATACCTCCAGGATTAAAAATAGGTGAAAGATCTACTCTCACTCCAGATTTATTTAGATTTACTGACGATCCTCCAAGTCCAAATAGTGACCCATTTAGAGCATGGTTAACTCAGAGACTCTCCGTTGCTCTAGGCGTTGCTAATGGGGCAATGCTTGGTAAGGTACACCCAACTCCATCAAAAGACTCATGCGGATTTTGTTCAGTAAGAGATATTTGCGATGTTAGAATGGAGGATGGATTCTAATGAATTTGAATACAGCCCAAAGACTGGCACTAAATTTAGACTCACATATTGTAATAGATGCAGGAGCGGGAACTGGAAAAACTAGCACTATAATAGACAGAGTAATTGAGCATTATCTCACTGAAGACCAAAGAGCAACTAGAATTCTCCCAGCTCCAGAAAGACCCTCTAGATTAGAAGGAGGATTACTCCTATCTCCTGTTTCAGAGACAATAGATTTACGAAAATGGGGAGGCTTACTTCCGGGAGAAGTTGTACTTTTGACATTCACTAATCGTGCTTCAGATGAGATGAGGGACCGATTAAGAAACAGAATTTCAAGACTAAAACCAGGTCCAATTGGTGATGATGGGATAAATCGTACAGATCCTAGGATTAGGCATCAAGGATTTAATGAGCAGTTACTTACACTTTTAGAAGATGCTCCAATAGGCACCATAGACTCATTCTTCAACCAATTAATATCTCCTTACAAAGGTTATTTGGGAGATTCTTTTAGCAAAGAAGTAGTTTCCGACACTAGTCGAATTTTACTTATAGAATCAGCTCTCAACACTCTTTGGAGATTACCCAATTCATTGAATTTAATTGGCGATGCAGTAGATTCCGGAATACCTTCAGAAATAGCATCTCAAGTCCTAAATGCTAGAGATAATATCGCCAGGCACTATTCTGGAAGAAGAACGGCTGCAAATATTCTAAGAAGTTTAGTTTACAAATCTATTTTTATTCAAGAAGGCTCTAGATTACTGATAGATAAAGATGGCAAAATAGATCCAAATTTACTATGTGGAAGAATAATTGAATCAATAGATATTTCCGAAGTTACTCAATTTACTGACCAAATCTATTCTGAAATATCTAACTATTGCAATCTTATCAAAGATCATGCCGCGGTCCTTGCCCCAAATGGTGTATTTTCCGATACTAGGATTGCTACTTTAGATAAATTATGTGAACTTGGTATACCTTCAGATAAATGGAACAAACTCATCTGGCTTAGTCATATTTTACTATGTATAACTAGCGAATCATCAATATTATCAGAAAAGCCGACTTTATTTCCTAGTTATAAATTACCATCAAATGATTGGGAAAGTGGCGTTTTAAGTTATGCTAAAATTTCAAATAAAACTACAAAGGAACAAGTAAGAGATGAAATGAAAGGCATAATTAGTAATATAAAAGATATCTGGGGCTCGAAACTAGGGAAATTAATACTTCACTATACTCAAATTACATTAATTCTTGATAATTCAAATCCCCCATCTACTCCAGAAGATTGGCAACATCCTCTCTCGGCCCTTCCATTTCCATTACCTGAAAGATTGAAATCAGGAGAGAAAGTTAACAAATATCATTTCACTTTAGATGCAGAAGTACAAAATTTGAATGATTTGCGTTTAATGCATGATGGATTTTTAGGAATTTTAAATAATTTAAAGGAAAATGAGAAAACACACGACTACGAAGACGTACAAAGGTTAACTGGTGACTTATTACTTGCAAACTGTCCAGATATTTGTAGGTATTTTTATCCATCTCTAATTCAGGATGCTCTTGACTCATTAAGTACAGAAACTTGGAGGGACGATCATATTTCAAGAGCCTTCGAAGTATTAGAAAATATGGAAAAAAACCCAGATTTAGCAGGGAACTCTTCTCATAATTTATCTGCCATTCGAATGGATCTAACACAACGTTATGATTTATTAAAGAGAATCAGGAGAAGATATAGGGCATTTATTATTGATGAAGCACAAGACAATTCTCCATTACAATGGCGCCTACTTTCCAGACTTTGGGGTGAAAGGCATATTGAGGACGGTGAGATAACTGTTCCAGATACGCCATGGCAACCGACAGTTTGCTATGTTGGAGATGTAAAACAAAGTATCTATGCATTCCGCCAAGCAGAAGTTACTGGCTTTTTAGAATATGCAAAAATTCTAAGAACTATAAATGCTCACGAATTTTCAAGTATCAAAGCATTAACTCGTGCCCCTCCACTTCGTAGAGAAAACGAGAGTAGAGATCCTAGGAACTCATATAATCTGAGTATAGCAAAGGCAAATTTAGTGGCAAAAGATGGAGGTAGAAATCTAATTCCATGGATTCCTTTTGATTTATCTGATGTTCATTTGCCAATACCGTCACCTGAGGAAATAGAGGCTAGAAAAGAAGGTTTGATTAGATTACAAGTCAACTATCGAACAGATGGTGGCTTACTCAAAGTAATGAATAACTGGTGGAATGATATATTCCATGTCAAACATAGAAATATTCCAAATGGTAATTTTTATGCTCAACCTCAACCACTTTTTCCAAGTAGAGAGAAGATTAACTCACATGGCTCTTTAGAGTGGATTTGCCCCATAAATACAGGTGAAAATGTAAATCCAGTTACTGATCTAAAAATACCATTAGATCCATTTGGACCAGGTAAACCAGATTCAATAGAAAGACAAAGTATGATGATAGCCATGAGAGTTAAAAATCTTATAGAAGGTAAATCGGTCAAAGTCAAATCTCCAAATGGTGAATGGACTGAGTTACCTGCAGAAGATTCCATTGAACCTAGTGAAATAATGATATTATTGCCAAGTAGATCAAAAATTAGGGATGTTATAATTAGATATCTTCACGATCTTGGAATACCCGCGCAAGCCGATAAAGAAGGAGGGCTGTTAGATCGTCCTGCTGCACACACAATAGAAGGATTATTACAATTCATTGCAAGACCATTTTCTAGACATCATGCAGCATGGGTTGCACGTTCAAATTTGATAGGATTTGATGATGATAGATTACAGGAATTTATTTACAATTCTTCAAAAGATGAAAACTTATTAATTAGGTTGAGTAATTTTACTGTCAATGGAAGGCAAAAAGAATTAGTTCAAAGATGGATTGATTTATCCTCTTCAGGTAGAATAATCGATTTATTAGAAGAAACAATAGATAGGTCTGATATTTTAATCTCATATCCAGATATTGTTTCTAGACAAGATATTGAACAAATTATAGACATAATAAGATCTCTTTCTAGAGAAGTAGGGGGGGATCCAATAATTATTGCCGATACGATTAGGAATCTCAGGGAAAGTAGCGGTAATGCATTAGAAGCGGTCACAATCCCTCCTAGTGATGCGGTAAGGGTGATGACTATACACGGATCCAAAGGACTTCAATCGAAAGTTGTTATATTAGCAGATATATTTAGTGGAAGGCAAACTAATATGACTATGGAAGATAGAGATAGATTAATTGTGGGGCCAGAAATATTTGCTGGAAATCCAAGACCATGGTCAAATCAACTTTCTCCAGTTTCAGCATTATGGAAACATGCTAGGAAAATTCACAAAGCTCGTAAAAATGCAGAGTCCAGACGCTTACTGTATGTAGGGGCAACTCGTGCAGAAAATAAACTAATAATAGTTGGATCTACTAAAGAAACTTCATGGGCGTTAGATGAAGGAATTATTTTCCCTTGGACATATAATGCAACTCTCCCCCAACTGGGAGAAATGTGGATTGAATCTCTACGCCAAGGATCTGGAAATAGGGGAGAAGATACATCTCCATGGCTAGATTCTTCAGATATAATATTGCAAGATATGCCAGTTAAAAGTAAGGGAAATCGTATTTTCGATCCTTCGATGATGATTAATAACGGATATCTGGGAGACTTAGAAGGATTACAGGGATTATCTATTTTCCACCATCCTGAGTGTTTTAACACTGCAGTAGATATTCAATATAAAATCTCAACACCATTAGTCAGAATAGAAGAAATACATAAAAACGCGATAGAATCTATACAACAAGAAATTCCAGATTTCAAACCTCCTCGAAACGATTCTTTAATGAGAATGAAAATAGCTCCAAGTAAAATCTCAATTTTAGAAAAATGTGCTAGAAGATATTGGTTTGAGACAAAGGGAGGACTGTCTTCATTACCTGTTATTCCATTAGATGATAAGTCTAATTCGGGAGGCTTACCCAAAGGAATAGATGCAGCACTTTTCGGAACTATTGTTCATAGAATAATGGAAATTGGTATAGGAAATCCAGGACCGATTGGTGAGCATCCTACAACTCCATTGCCCAAATCTTGGGTACAAAAAACAGACGACTTAATCCATAGTCATGACATTCATAAAATTGTATTTGATGAATTACTGTCTCCAAATGCCGATAAAAAGAACATTGGTCTTTTGGTTGATAGTATGATTAAAAGATTACAATCTGGTCCACTTGGTATTCTCACATCAGGACAATCTTTTGATGGACATAGAGTAGAAGGCCTCAGGACAGAAATGCCATTTAATCTTACAAAGAAAATAAAATTGAATGATTTTATACGTTCTAGATGGACTCCTGACGGTGCTGAACCTTTATCTAAAATTGAATACGCAGAATTTGAAATGGATGGACTAATTGATTTGGTATTATGCACAACGTCTGATACAAAATCATACATACGTCCTGTAGACTTGAAAACTGAAGAAGCAAGAAAACTAATCAATGGAGAAAATAATGGTTTATTGGAAACACTGGGCGATATGGGGACTAAACCTAATTGTGATGCTGAATTAGAAGTTTTAATGCAGCATAGGATGCAACAAGCCCTGTATTTTAGGGCATTAGAAAGTATCGAGGAAGAGAGATACAAATATGGATATCTTCCAAGAAAGGTATTACCCCCTGCTATTTTGATTGGAGTTACTGGGCGCTTTGTAGAATATCCTGAAAAAATGTTAAATGATGCATTAAATGATTTGGATAATAATTTAATTTTAGCATCAGATATTGCTTTTAGTTCTGAAATGAAACTTTCTGATTATCCATGTAGTTGTAATGAATGCCCATAAAACCATACATAATTTGTTAATTGATAATATCTGATTATCCAAATTGATACTTTAGTAGGGAAGAATACATTTGCTACCTTACATACACAGCATCATGGCCCCGGACCTCGACGCTTTGATGAAACGTAGTGATGAATTATGGGAAGACTCTATTCTTCCTAGTTTAGGTGAATTTATAGAAATAGCAGCTCTTTCTCCTGCTTTTGAACCAAATTGGGCAGAAAAAGGAGATTTATCTGCTACTTTAGATCTTTTCTGTGCATGGTTAGATGATCAAAAACTTTCGGGAATGTCATATGAAATCCATCAAATGGACGATTTAACTCCAGTCCTTCTAGTAACAGTCGAAGGAACTGGTGCAGGTGAAGTTATTTTCTATTCTCACTTAGACAAACAACCGTCAAAACCAGAATTATGGTCAGAAGGACTTCACCCTTTGAAAGCAGTACGTAAAGATCCTTGGTTATTTGGTAGGGGAGCATTAGATGATGGTTATGGCGGATATCTATGCGTTACCGCACTAAGGATGCTACAAGAATTGAATACGCCACATCCCACATGCAAATTCTTGATAGAGACATGTGAAGAGTCAGGCTCATTCGACCTCCCTCCATATTTAGATTTACTAACTGAAAAACTAGGAGATCCAGATCTGGTAGTAGTTTTAGATAGTGGAGGGCCTGATTATAATCATATTTGGACTACTGAAGCATTGAGGGGCCTTGTTTCAGGAACTCTTTCTGTACAAGTATCGCATGAAGGAGTTCATTCGGGCATGGCTGGCGGTACTATCCCATCGTCTTTTAGGGCTCAAAGAATTCTTCTAGATAGAATTGAAGATTCTTCAACAGGAGAGATTTTAATTCCAGAAATGCATGTTCCTATTTCAGATAAAATTAAGAATCAAGCTTCAGAATTAGCCAAGGTAATAGGAAATTCTATTTGGGAAGGATTACCTGTAGTAGATACTTTGATTTCTCAATCCAGTTCAGTAGAAGAAAGCCTTCTCGATGTAAACTGGAGGCCTGCTTTGGGAATTATTGGAGCTGATGGAATGCCATCAGTACAATCCGCAGGAAACGTATTAAGAACAAATACCGATTTAAAACTGAGTTTTAGAATACCACCGGGAGTTAATGCAGAATTCGTAGAAAAAATCGTAAAAGAAAAATTAGAAGAAAACCCTCCATTTGGAGCGAAGGTAATATTCCATCTTGATCCATCTGCAGATGGATTTCATGCACCGCCTCTTGATGGTCCACTTCTAGAATCATTAAATGAAGCATCAATGCACATAACCGGCCTACCTCCATTAGCTACATGGGTAGGAGGAACAATACCCTTCATGGCAATGATGCAGAATAAATATCCAAATGCAAAATTTTTGTGTACAGGTACAGGTGGCCCGGGAAATAATGCCCATGGCCCTGATGAAAAATTACATATCCCTTCTTCCAAGAGACTTACTGCAGTACTTTCAGCCACAATTGCTGCATTATCGAGATGAACGTGTATTTTTTGACTCAGAGATGACATTAATTCCGCCGATGTTAAATCAGATGCTTCAGTCGAACATAGTGAGATAACCATGAACGAAGGCGATAATGGAATCGGTTTTCCTGAACCAAACCCTCCCTCTATAGCAAATTTAGAAGAAGAGTTGAGAATAGCAAATGACCGCTTAGAAAAATTATATGCAGCATATAATGAATCTTCAAAGATGAATGAAGAGCTACAAGCTATAGTCGAGGTACTAGAAAAAGAAGCAATAGAAAGCGAAATCGAAAAAGAAGGAATTCAATCTCTTTTGAATGAGAAGGATGATAGATTGAGAACTATGGAATTAGATCGTGCAAAAGCAAACAAAACAATTGAACATCTTCAACCAAAATTAGAAAAAACTGAAGAAATGTATTCTAGAGAAAAAGCAAGATTAGGGCGTGTTTTTGAAGTTGCTGAGGAATTAGATGAGGCTTTACAAACTGCAACCACTGAAATGTCTGCACGTGATGATTGGTATGTTCAACATATGCAATTATTTGAGAATTTAAATCAAGCAATACAAACTAGGTATGAAATGATAGACAGTGCTGTTCAAGCAATGGCAGAATTCCGTCAAAAACAAGATACTTTCAAAGAACGTATGGATGAAGCACTCGATGCAGTAAAAGATAAAATCGGTGATGAAGAACAAGACGAATCTTGATTATAAGGGTTTAGAACCATCCGCTAACCTAATACATTTAGCAGGTAATCCGCCCCAAACTTCTCCTGCAGGGACATTAGTCCATTTTGGTAAAACAGCCCTAGAAGCAATGACTGCACCTTCTCCAATTGTACACCCGGGCTGAATAATTGATTCCGTCCCAATAAGAGCATCATTCCCAATAACAACTGGGGCCATGACCAACTCTCCCTTTTCAGTTAAATGGGCATTAATAACTGCCTTTCCACCTATTACAACTCTTTCGCCAATTGTGACAGATCCACAATCATTGATATTAGGTGAATTTATTTGGGCCCCCTTTCCAATTTTAGCCCCTGATAATCTATAATATGTATTGCCAATAAATGAGGGTACCAAATGAGGTAGGAAGAATAAAGCCACTTTATGAAAAATCATTGACCATGCCCATTGAATTGTAACAAAAGATTGTAATGGATACCTTCCAGGTTTTAATCTAGGTCTCGAAAGGCCTGCCATCACCCCACTAACAAAAACTAAAGTTATGCCCCATGTCATCACAAATAATCCTAATGAAATACCAATTCCTGCCAATTCTATAATATAATTTTCAGGATTTGATTTTGATATTTCGTACCCATAATAAAATAGGGCCAAAGCAGGAACTGATGTTAGGCCAATTATCACAGCGAATATTGGTATTATTATGGCTGTTAATACATTTTGAATTAAAATAAATGACTTCATTGTCTCGCCCCTAATGTGTCCGTAGCCGTAGTTGAACAAGATGTTTCGGGAGGCATTATTAAAAATTAAATTTTAATACTTTAAAGCTTAATTTACAATAATTATTTTAGATATACTGTATTAAAACTAATTATTTATTAATTAAATTAGTGTATTATTATCTACAAAACGATAATCTAGGACGATGTATTTACAATCACTTAGTATCTTATTTATCATTAAATGTAAATAATTTTATCCACTGTTGTATATTAAAGGGGATGTAATCAAGCCCACTATTTAGTTTAATTAATACACTTAGTGTTATCTTCATAATGTCAGCCGTAATAGCAGGA
>JBKEHQ010000025.1:0-16634 GCA_046710875.1 Candidatus Thalassarchaeaceae archaeon | reverse complement strand
TAGATCAGGCAATCATTTATTCGGAGATATTAGTATGATTCATCAACTTAGACTCCCTCAAGTTCCAGAATTACATGAGGCACCTGATATTACTGATACTGAAGGTTGTTTGCAGTGTCAAATGGGGAGTAAATTGGTATTATTTATTACGGGGCACTGTCATTGGCAATGTGACTACTGCCCACTTTCAGAAAACCGGAGAGAGATAGATTGGATGTATGCAAATGAGAGAAAATGTGAAAATTTTGATCAAGTTATAGAAGAAGCTCATGCTATGCGTGCCACAGGTGCAGGCATAACAGGAGGGGATCCATTAATGGCTAGAAAGCGGACACTCGAAGGCATCAGGCGTCTTAAAAAAGAATTTGGACCTTCTTTTCATCTTCATATGTATACTAGTATTCCATTTAATCCAGAGTGGGCGATTGAGTTTGCAGATGCAGGTCTTGATGAAATTAGATTTCACTTTTTAAAGTTAGATTCTTCAAAGTACAAAAATACTATTGCCGCCTGCCATAAATCTGGTATTTTAACAGGTGTTGAATTGCCTTGTGAACCTGACAAAGAAGTAGAATTATTAAATTTATTAGAAGAATTAAGAGATTTTGATATTTCATTTATGAATGTAAATGAATTAGAAATTACGGTAGGTAATCATGGTAATATGGAATTACGTGGATTTAATTTATCCTCAGGGATAACTGCTGGCGCAAACGGCTCTGCTGAATTGGCTATCGCAATGAGAGACAGAATAAATGCTGCAGAGATTGGTTTACCTGACCCCATTGATAAAGTGATCCGAGATCCATTTGGATTTAGTCTAAAATTTTGTACTGCAGTATACAAAGATGCAGGGCAATTAAGGCGACGATTTTTAAGAAGGGGCGAAGCAACCATTGCACCTCATGAGACTCTTACTGAAGATGGTACACTAATTTTTGGTGCAATATATTCTAATCCTGAGGAACAAGAATTTTGGATTCAAGAAATAATGAATGAAACTAATCTGCCAAGTCGATTTCTATTCTGGGATGAAGTTAATCAAAGAATTGAATTACCTCTGGTGGTGGCTGAATCAATCGCAGATGAGGTAGATGCACCAGTTTCACTTGTAGAAGTATTGCCAACATATGAAAGAATTGAAATGTCTCTTATCTGGTTGAATGAATATCCTAAATAGAAATATACTGAACACATTCATAGAGTTAAACACACACAGTGATAATAGTGCCAGTCAGAAAAGCCAACTTAGAGAATTCCTCAGTTAGTCCCTTTAGGCGTCTATCTGCTTCTCAGGTTATTGCATGGAGGAATTGTCCCCGATTATGGTATTATGGTTGGAGGGAGCGTCTAAAATCGCCACTTCCTCCTCAAATAATAAGGGGAAATGCTGTTGAAGAATGTATTTGTAGGGTTTTAAGAGATTCTCCCCTATATCTGCTCCCTGATTCTGACTACGATATGACTTCTCCAATTCTCGAAGACGGTTCTCCCGCTTTAGATCAGCAAGAAGGATGGATAGGTCCCAAATTGGAAATACTGCCTGAATCTAATTGGCCCAAAAATCGCTATGACTTCGAAAATTGGGCCAAAAAACGTGCAATTCATTACTTTGATGATTGCTGGGAGAGGGCTACCAATGATTGGAAAAATAATCCAAATAGGAAAGGAAACTCGTCTGATATTGAATCTCAAGAAGGATTAGATATGGTCATATCTGGATTAAATCTACATTTTAATGAACTAGAAAGATGTATTGTCCAAAATGGTGGTATAAATTTTGAAAATTGGAGAATTACTCAGAATCGAGGCTTATGGCCATCTCCAGATGGATTCCCAAGAAATCGCCTGTGTGATAATCCTTCAATTACCGAAGGTCAAATGACTTGGATTGAAGCTTGGGAATTTGCGAGACCTTGGTTTGTCGATCCGGATGCCAAATCATTTTCACAAACTAGTTCACATCCAGAAGAATGGTTTCAAGGGGAGTATGATTTAGTTTATCGATGGTCAGGAAAAATCAATATCATAGATTTAAAAGCATCAATAGGTAAAGGCGATAGATCTGCAGGTTACTTAGAACAACTTCGACTTTATGCATGGCTATGGTGGGAAAGTCATGACAGATTAGATATAGTTTCGGAATTAGAAATTTGGTATCTGGGTACAGGAACTTCAAAAAAAGTCCCGGTACCCGATGTAAAAGAGATGGAATTATTAAGTATAGAATTAAAGGACTTATATGAATTAATTCATGCTCATGATCCAGATATTTCAGATTGTCCTACTAATCCAACGCCCTTGAATATATTTGAAAAAGGAGGCAATCCTGCAAGTCCTTCGATCGACCAAGACCCTTTGTCTAGATGTAAGGTGTGCGATGTTCGAGCAATCTGTGATGGTAGTGATTATGAAATTGAATTACCGATGATGGATAGGATAGAACGTTTTGGTCACGCTTGGCCTGTAACTCCTTTAGGGAATCTGAAAACTAGGTTTACTGTCTCAGGAGAAGTCTTACACTTAAATGGCCCAGAATTAAGTTCCAATGGAGCTATAGATTTATCTTTTACTCTTCAAAATGGTTATGATCGTGCCAAGGTAAAAACACATCGAAATGGGGGTCCAAAGAAAGTATCACGCTCTATAAATGAAGGCTCGTGGGTTAGAATTGATAATTCTTTAGCTTCTTTATGGAAGGGCCAATTAGTACTGGATTTGGACAATCTTTCTCGAGTCAATACTATTGAAAAATCTTCAAATGATGCAATAGTTGAAGTTGAAACTAGGGCATCTATTGTTGGTAGAGTTTGGTCTATTGATGCATTTCCCGATGGAAAAGGAATTCGTAGATGGTCAATAACTATTGTTGATAATTCTGGTTCTGGAGGTGCTGTCGCATTTAAACAATTTATTCCCAATTCTGCTGCTGCTATAGAACGAGGGGATGAAATTGCAATTTTAAATGGAGAATCAGGTGAATTTGCAGGCAGATCGCAAATACGAATAGGCCCTGGAACTAGAGTTGTTATCTTAAAAAATTCTGAAGATCTTATTCCATTTTGAAGTTATGTTGGCGCCGAGAGAGGGATTTGAACCCTCGAGTCCTATGGACAATGGATTTCGAATCCATCGCAATACCGGGCTATGCGATCTCGGCTATATATGGCCGAATCTTGGATTAGAAATAAGGCTGACTAGTGTTTCCGAGGGGCATGAGGGTCGAGATTGAAAGCGAGGGTAATATCTTATTTGTGGAATCTGAAAAACCAATAACTATTAATGAAGTTTTACGAAAATTAGAAATTCAAACTTCCACCGTTCTTGTTGTTTATGATGGTACAATTGTTCCTCATACATCATTAATAGAATCTGATATAAGGTTGCAATTAGTTGTTGTATCTTCAGGTGGCTAAATATTATATTAATAATTTACCCTTTACAAACTTGATGTATCTTTGCTCCTCATTTTCTTCAAATGGATGAATTCCTATGTTCACTTGATATGCTATCCCCATCCATGTACCGTCCTCAGAAATAACAGTTTCAAAAAAATCATGTAATGCATGAGTATCTCCCTCTATTTCTTCATATGCTGTTACGATGTGCAAAGGTTCAGGATCAATAATTTTAAAATTCCACAAATCTCCTTCTTTTGGTTCTTTAATGGCTGCAGCATATGCATACCATTTTTCTCCTTCAACATAATCTCCTTCTAGTTGATTATCATCAAAATCAATTCCATAAAATGCTATCGCTAATGTATTATCGTCACTTATACTTACGAATGGATACATATGAATACCATTCATATGAGTTATGTCCCAAGTAGTCCAATTTAGCCCATAGTCATATGATAGTGCAAGCTTCATTTCCCATGCTCCAGTTGCACCGTTTGGGCAATCTGACCAAACAACCGCTACAGTACCAATTTCATTAGTATTTACCACTGGATATCCTTCGGGGCAATTTCCTTTACGTTCTCCAACGTCTTTTGGATCAGCCCAACTTCCATCTGTCAATCCTGTGCCTCTTCCGTAGTCATCGCTAATTCTAATTATTACACTACCTGATGCGGTATCTGCATCTTCTTGAGCAATGTATACGTATGGGCCGTGCTTTTGGCTAGCTATCGTACTCCATCCGCCAGGAACTGCATAACACTGTGAAAATGTCAAACCCGCATCCTCGGAATGGTAATACCAATATCTGCCAACATCTCCAGTACATTCCAAAGGGCTTACTCCAGAATTGCCTAAGTAATGTATGATTCCTTCACCTTGAGCTGCAACCCACGGCCTATCATCTGCAGCCATTGTATTCATCCTTTGACAAGTTACAGTCTCATATTCAGTACCATTGGAAGATAATATGTGCCACCAGTTATCTTCTAGTGTTGTATCTAAGTAGTATACATTATCTTTAGAATCTACTGAAATGTCTCCCTCGTCTCCCAAGCATTCTGATCCTCCAGCAATATAATTTGCTGTAAATGAGTTCCCTGGAGTAGGTTCAAAACCATCTCCATGGCCCCAAGTTGTGCCATTATCAAAAGAGGCCCAAAGCCAAGATGCCCAGTAATCCCATGAAGTCTGTTGCCCACTTTGACATGCATACCAAGGCCCCGGCTCTCCTCCTAAAACTGGGAAAAATGGGTTACTTTCTCCGCCCCATCTTAGATCCTTGTGGGCTGTTATGAACATATTTCCATTACTTGTGATGGAAATACTCGGCTCGTATCCAATCCCATATTCAGGTAAATCTTGACCATTTGAATCATCTATGCATTCTTCATGCCTAGGCATAAATTGACTATCTTCCCAAATTATTTCGATTTTTTCAGAACTGAAATCATCTATTTTTGAATTTATATTTTCGTCGACAAATAATGAAATTAGGCTACTTGTACTTGATATTAATATAACTGCTATCATGATTATGAGTGAAATTTTAGCACCTAACTTAATTTTAAATTTATTAACAAGTTTATTATTTAGAAATTTAATAATCTCACTAAAAATGAAATTCATGTCTTCCAAAGCTCCATTTTGTTAATCAATAGATGACGTAATTAAGTAATTATTTTGATTATACTTTTTCAAAAATAACCAAAATAATTACTGCTTAGCACGTTTTCTTGATGCTTTTCGTCGGCGGAGTTTCTTCTTTCTCCATTTCCAACGCTGCTGCCCCCGCTTCTTCCATGCACGGGAACCACGCTTCATTCGGGCCGCCGACCTACTGCCCCTATATGATAGATTCGTGTAAAGAAGATTTTTTTATGGTGGGCAATACAGGATTCGAACCCGTGTCGCCGGCTTAGAAGGCCGGCATGATATCCAGACTACACTAATCGCCCTTAGCCTTTCGCGACGGTATCTCTTTCATGAACCTAACACATGGCCGTTACCATATTTATTTCGTTTTGAAAGATCTTGCACACTTCGGACACCTGAGGGGAGTACTTACTCGTCTTCTTTCCCAAGTATGTCCACAATCTCCACAAATCCATTGTCGTTCAGGTAATTTATCAAGAATTTGTTGCCTCAATTCTCTAAGGACAGCCGAATCATTTAATTTAGGGGCGGGTGCAATTTTATCTACTAATTTTTTATGATTTTCATTGTGTTCGATTAAACCGGCGGCATGTAATAATTCATGAGCAAGAGTATGTTTGTATAGCATTAGATCCCGATGTAAAATTGAATTTAGTACTATTGTAATTGCCCCTGGACTCACTTTCAGTCGCTTTCTTCTAAATATCTCATTATGATCAATTTCAAATTTAGTATATCCCAAACGAGACTCTTCTTTATCAGCCCATTTTAGTTTAACTTGTGATTCTAAGTAATTTAAGAAAGGTGCCTTTTCATTCTTTAGTGATAATTTAATTGATTCCATCATACCTTCTGGCATTTCAGGTTTTTTTGGTATATTAGTCATGTACTCGCCGCTCCATAGAACTCGTACTACATTCTCCTTAAATGGGCACCGTCTGACGCAGTCATACAGGGCGTGTGGCGCAGCTTGGAAGCGCGCTTCCTTGGCATGGAAGAGGCCCCGAGTTCAAATCTCGGCACGTCCACCATTTTTATTCATAATATTAACCTCATTTGCAATCAAAAGGTTACTAAAATTAAATATAATTCAATAGTCATTACTAGGCACCTGGAAGTCATTTTTTTATTTTTTTTTACTGAGAGTAAATATAAAATAAACTTATCGAACGTTCATGCGAATTAGCAGTAATATATTTTCTAATATCATTTGTTCATATAAATCATGTATTTGTAATCATATGTATATTAATTAATAATATTTATATATTTTAGTTATGTTTTTTTTATAAATACACCTCAATCAAACAAATAATAAACCTTAGTACTTTGCGTTGGAATATGGAAACTAAGATGAAACTTGAGTATATATGGTTAGATGGCCACAAACCAACTCAAAATATGCGGAGTAAGACTATGGTTGTGAATAATTTTAGTGGTAAACTGGAAGATTGCCCTATTTGGAGTTTCGATGGCAGTTCAACAAAACAGGCCAAAGGAAAATCTTCAGACTGTTTATTGAAACCAATCGCCATTTATCCTGATCCAATTAGGCTAAATGGATTTTTGGTTATGAATGAAGTATTGAATCCCAATTCTACTCCTCATTCTTCTAATGCTAGGGCGACAATTGATGATGATGATGAAGATTTTTGGTTTGGATTTGAACAAGAATATTTCATAATGGATGTGAATACTCAATTGCCATTAGGATTCCCATTAGGCGGTTACCCTGGCCCCCAAGGTCTCTATTATTGCTCAGTAGGGGGAAAAAATACACATGGTAGAGATTTTGTGGAAGAACATGCAGATCTTTGCATAGATGCTGGTATAAATTTTGAAGGAATTAATCAAGAAGTTGCCTGCGGGCAGTGGGAATTTCAACTCTTTGCAAAAGGGGCAAAGAAAGCAGGAGATGAGTTATGGGTAGCTAGATATTTATTAGATAGGCTGACTGAAAAATACAATTACTATATTGAATATCATCCTAAGCCAGTAAAAGGTGATTGGAATGGTTCAGGCATGCATGCTAATTTTTCAGATACTAATCTAAGGACTAGTGGAAGTAAAGAAGTGTTTGATAAAGTGTGCGAGGAATTTGGTAAAAATATTAAGAGGCATATGGATGTTTATGGCGCTCATAATGAATTAAGATTGACCGGCCTACATGAAACCCAATCAATACATGAGTTTTCATATGGCGTTTCAGATAGAGGGGCATCAATTAGAATCCCAATTGGCACAGTCGAAGATGGTTGGAAAGGGAGACTCGAGGACAGGCGCCCATCCTCAAATGGAGATCCATACAAAATAGCATCAGTAATTGTAAAGACAACTAAATCGGCATACTAATTCCTTTCTAATATTTTCATTACTTCGTCTGCACATCCCCAAGATAAGGTAACTCCTGAGCCTCCATGGCCATAATTATGGATAATTAACTTATCTAAAAAATATTCTTTTTCAAGTCTAACTTCATGCCGGGCAGGCCGTAAACCAACTGAAAACCCAATGATATTATTTCTATCTAATTCAGGCCATAGTGATTCGCATTTAATTAAAATATCTTCGGTATCTTCATCTCTAATTTTCATCGACCAGTCATTGACTTGCGCAGTTCCTCCCAATACTGTGACATCATCTCTTGGTATAGTGTACGTCAGAGTCTCTGGTTGTTGGTCAAAACGTCCAATTCCTGGGTCCTGTTGAATATATATTACTTGGCCCCTTATTGGCTTAACTTCTAGATCATTACACAACTCTCTTGCCCCAAGTCCTACACAATTGATGATGATATTTTCCTCAATCTCTGAAAAATATTCTACATCAACTTCACTGAATCTACATCCCATTTTTATAAGTTTATCATTTATCCATGGCATATATAGATTCATTTGTATTACTGGGGCTTCAAATTCCCATCCAAAAATATAATCATTAACTAACTCATTATTTTCTAATATCCTGAATCCATCAATCCCTTTTGTCCAATCAGGGGGTGAAATTTTATCTCTTAGAAATTCTCTACCTTTTCTTATTGTAACTCCAGATTCTGGAGAATTTAATGATATTTTAAATAATTCTGAGTAGGTTTCTAAACTCCATCTATTGGTTTTTTTTATTGGATATGATAAAAACGGATACCAAATAGCAGCAGCAACATCTGAAACTGTGTTTGGGCTAAACTTGTTAGAGTAGATTGTTACTATATGTCCATTTTCTAATAGCCTCAATGCACAAGTCAATCCAGATACTCCGGCTCCTATTACCGCGCATTCCATATGTTTCGTATTGATATCTGGTCAATATAGGCTACGGAATTTTATTCAATGATGTATCTTTTCGTTAGAATTAGTGATGCCATGCCAAAAGTTCGAATGCCAAAAAGGGGATGGTTTAGAATTACCAAGAAACGAATTTTTAGAGGACCATCAGTAAAGGCAAGTGAGAATGGATTGCCCCCCTGTCCAGCATGTAATTTATGGACCATGCAAAGAGATAACAAACGTAATGAATTATATTGTGGCTCTTGTGGAGCTATTCTTTGAAATGCCAAATCCAATATGCCAATGCTATGTCGGATGGTCGCCACTGTGATGAAAAACCGCGCCAGATGCATTAGGTGTCAAGAGTGATGGGCGATCTGAGTGGCCCATGGAATTGATTTAATGTCCAAAGATAAGATTGTCATGGACTCTTCTAAAAGAAAATTCAGAATTCCATCTCCAAATAATTTAATAAAACCCCCTGAAGATATCCAATTCGGAAGAAAAAGTAAGCCTTGGAGAATTTATTTTGCAATGCTTAAATCAGTTTTACCAGTCTTTTTTTTACTATATTCATCACTATTTATAATTCTTGGATTAATTAATCTTGACCCAATAGTTACTTTAACTGGTGGAATTTGTAGTTTACCACTAATTATTATTATTATCCGCCTTCATCGCCCTAAATTAATCCATGTAAAGATCGCAACCCCAAGTGAAAATGGTAGATTTATACATCCTTTACCAAATGGTGGTTCACTACAAACTAAGGTCAAGACTGACTTCAAGCGGTTTTTAATTAGGGATGACTCAGTTCTCGAAATGCCACCAAGTAAACAATTATGGCTAATATTTTCCCTAGTTGTGTTCGTAGGGATTATATTATCTTTATTATTTTTGACAAAAAATCCTCAAGATTCAGATTTAAATATTGGATATTTGCCCTCAAATATTGGAGTAATTTTATTCATAATAATTGCAATCCCCCTTTGGATTATCGGATTTTCTCTCCCCGTTCTTACTTGGTGGGGAACATCTACTCAATTACTTGGAATTACTACTAGAAAGAGGGATGCTGAATCATGGCTATTGGCAGGGATGGTGGCAGCCTTTCCTGCCTTTCTATTCAATAGTTTTATTGCACCTCTGATGTTACCTGATTCCCTATCAATGTTGGTTAAAGATTTAGCATTACTAGCAATTTTTGCCCCTCTTTGTGAAGAATTGTTCAAAGGTATCGCTGTAGCATTTTTCTTACCTTCGATTAAAGGGCCAAAGCATGGTTTTCAAATTGGTTTTACAATTGGATTAGGTTTTGCTTTAATAGAAAATTTCCAGTACATTGGGCTATCACTAATTGGAGGGCCGTTACAAATTACAATGACTATCTTAATTAGGGGAATAGGTTCAATTCCCGGCCATGCAGTTTGGACTGCAATAACGGGAACAGCAATCGGTTGGTCCGTAATAGATTCTAATTATGTAAATAAATATAATAATAAAGAAAAAATGGCATTTAATGATACTGATTATTCAATTTTTGATCCATTAGATGTGGACAATTCAGGTACCTCACTTGATAAATTACATGATAAAAGGCCATGGTCATTATTGGATAAAAACTCAGAAGTTATTAATAATCAGATGCCTGTTCATAAACTGGGAAAAAAATATGTTAAATCTGGATTTTATTCTCCAAAATCAATTATTAATGCCCTAATATTGTCAATTTTAGGGCATTCTTTTTGGAACGGTAGCTCATATTTTTCATTTTATTTACCCGAAGAAAGAAATTTAGCACCTAATATGGTAATTTTTATTTCATTTGTTTGGACATCTATATTAATCATAACTATGTTGTATACAACTATCCAATTATTGAGGGGAATTAGATCTTTGGATATTGAAAATTAATTGCCATTATTTGTTTCAATCAGTCAATTAATGGGAATGCTTCTTGACCATCGATACTATCAGGATTACAAGGATACGGTGGAACTTGTGGATGAAGAACTAATTTCTTTGTTATTAGTTTCAGTATTATTGTTAGTCTCCAGAGTATATGATTTCCTTGATATTGGCGGCCTGATTGCAGCATTGGGAATTGGATTAATAATATCTTTATTTGGACATTGGACTTGGTTATTAGTTTTGATGTCCTTTTTAATAATTTCTTCTATAGTTACAAAATGGAAGTACGAAGAAAAATCATTGTTATCAGTTGAAGAATCTAATGATGGCTCAAGAGGTTGGAAGAATGTTGTTGCAAATGGGGGGGCAGCTTCGATAGTTGCGATAGTAAACTATATTTCAGGCGGTCATGAACTTGCTTATTTCGCTTTTTGTGCATGTGTCAGCGTAGCATCTTCCGATACACTTGCGTCTGAAATTGGAAGTTTAGATTCTAGGACGAGAATAATAACGACATTGGCTGCAGTACCTGCAGGAACTAATGGCGGCATGTCCCCCACTGGTACTATAGCGGCATTTTATGGGGGACTTATTATCGGGATATTCTCGACATTGTTGGGCGCACTTAATGGCGATTCATTACCTCCATTATTCTTTTTTCTTTCTATTACTCTGATAGGATGGCTTGGGTGTCAAATAGATTCTTTACTTGGAGCATTACTGGAAAATAAAGGTTATCTAGGAAAACATGGCGTAAATTTCATATCTACACTCTCTGGTTCATTCTTATCATTATATTTTGCATATATTTTAATCTATTAATTTTATGAGATATCTATTATGGTCGTAATAAATATGAGGAAAAAAATGAATAATTATAGATTTATTTTACTATCAATATTTATGTTATTTTTATCTTCAGGATTATCTTCCATCAGTATTGCACAAAATTATGAACAATATGATGGACCAGGAATATCTATTGAATATCCTGAAACTCACATGCTTTTCTTGAAGGGCGCTGAAGAAAATCCAATTCTGGATAGAAATTGGTCCGTATTAACTGGATTACCTCAGGGAAGTGCATCATTCAATAGTGCCAGTGCATCCTCCTCTCCCAATTTGTTAACTGCCAAATCAGCACCTTTAGAGGAGCCATTTAGATTTGATGGAAATATTTCAATATCATTATTTGCTTCATTGGAGGGCACGGGTAGTAATTCATGTAAATCTACAAGTATTCTTCCTAGCCCTGTAAGTTCTGAAACTGAATTTCAAGTTACTCTTTCTATGGGGGGAATATTGATATTAGACGAACAATCTACTAATGTAATTTCTATGTCTGAAGGATACACATCCCCTCACGAATTTATTGTGTTGGCTACCGATGTTAATGTGAGCATGGGCCAAGGTGATACCGTCGATATATCGATTAATGTAAGGCATGAGTGTATAGAGTCAGGATCTCTGTGGTGGGGGACATATGACATAAGGTCAGGAATTACTTTTGAAGGGGATTTTATTGAAATTGAACTAGATGCAATTGTGGATGCAAATAGGATGGTGAGGATAGAATTGATGCCAATTTCTCCTTGGGGTATTGGAGATTTCACGCATCAAATAATCGAAATTGTTGGCCCGACTGATTGGTCTAGAATGTATCATGGAGAATGGGATGATGAGGATTTACGACAATATCACTTTGAAGATCCTCAAGGTACGCGAATAGGTGATGCAAATAGAACTATTTTGACTTGGACCTCAGATAAACCATTGGAGCCTGGGAATTATATGGTCGATGTTTGTATTGACTTATCTGACCAAAATCCCGGTAATACTTGTAATCTGATAGTAGTATTAAGATTTGTTATACCCGAAGATCCTGTTTCATTTATTAACAGTGATTTAGCAATTTTTATTATTCCATTAGGAATAATGGCGTGGATAGTAGTTTCACTTCGAGGGGCTATGCTCCCACTCCCGGCATATGGAGTTATTATTTTATTAGCATTTGCAAGTTTGGGACCAGCAATGAATTTACCCGATATAAATAATGAGCCGTATAGGGATAATGGCGCCGCACCTTCATTCATATTATTGTCCCATAATCCCGATACAGGATCTGTGTCTTTATCTGACTTATTGGATAAATATGATGTGGTAGTAATCGGTATGTTTCAGCATGGTTCTCCAAATGCCCTACTTCAATACAATGATTTTTCAAACTCAATTAAATATAATGATAAAGATATAGGATATGTTCAAATTGCAACCGGGGAAGGTTTAAGGGCGACTGATTTAGATTATTATTCTAAAATTCTCAATAATTCTTGGCCGCTTTTGCTGGATGAGGCAGATTCAAATATTGGCTTTTCTTTACCAAATAGTGCTAGCGATGCTGTTATAATCATAGATTCGGCCGGATTTATATCTGAATGGCAACCTGGCTCAATGTCGTCCGTAGAAATAGAAGATGCAGCAATTAAATCTTCTTGGGGGTCTGGAAATAATCCATTAAAAATCATATCTTCATTATTTTCTATGTCTTTACTTCCCCTTATTGTATTGGCCATGCCAAGGGATCGTAAATTTAAATTTCCTGAAGGGGCGTTAATTCCAGGGGCTGGGAGTTTGTTAATCCTATATGCTTCAATAGTGGGATTTTCATATTGGGCTATTCCTGTTGCATTATTAGCATCTTTAGGGGCGGGTACAAATTGGATATGGGTGGAATTAATTTTGACATTTATACTCATATATCACGGTTTGTCTATACTAAAAAATGGTAAAATAAAAGAAATCGAAATACTATCTAAATTCGCATATTCAAAACTACCTCAGCCATACAAGGATTGGAAGGAAATTCATAGTTTCACCGAAGACGCTTATTTGGGTTTATGGTTATCATGGCTATTATGGATACAAATTCCCTTTATAATTCCTCAAGGAGTTGGCGCGATAGCACAATCTGGTCCTTTTGGCATAATTTTATCAGTATTTGCGTTGAGTTCTTACATTCTTTGTTCAGGAATCTGTGTCATTATTGCGAGAAACTTAGCTTTGATTTTTGGCCCAATTTCTAGAATCTTTGGAGAAATGAGTATTGGACTAAGGCCCAGGGCATGGGGGTTAGCATCAACGATATTTGGAATTTGGATAATGCTCAGTATACTACTTGGTCCTTTGTTATAATTATTTTACTAATGGAAGGTATTTGACCGAGAGCATCATAAAAGAATGGCCATTGGGAACATTATCCCTACGGGGGTATAGTATAACCTGGTAGTACAGCGGGCTCCAGTTGCACGGGAATGACGACGAGAAGGTATTCTGATGGTTTTGATGACCAACTGGAGCACCGACCCATCGCAACCCGAGAGCGTGCGCCTGCCGGGTGCACGCTAGGCGGAAGATACCCGCTGATCTGGGTTCAAATCCCAGTGCCCCCACCACCTATTTAACACCTTAATTTGTGATATTTTGAGGGTTTGCTTGAAGGGGTGTGTATGCTTCGCTACATACATGAATGAGAAAATATTGTGCTTATTCACTTGCATAATTATGATGATGCCACTTTCAGGCAGTTTATTTATTTCAACTTTAGATATGAAAGATAATGACTTCCAATTAATTCAGGAGGGTCAAATTTTAAATCCTCCAAATCAAGATAAAATACCATGGAACCTAGATAATCAATGGTGGAATGACACTTCTTTAGATATGGATGGAAACGGCATTCATGATTCATTACAAAGCACTTTGGGATTTGCAAATGTTGGAATTTCATATTTTGAATCAATTAATGATGCTGATAGGGAAATATTAGTTTCAATGGGCTACACAATTAAACAAGAAATTCCCTCAGTCAATGCGATACTTCTAGGTAGTATAAATTCAAGTGAAATTTATAATTTAGCAGAAATCAATGGAATTGCAATGGTTGAAAGATATGGCTCACTAGTTTTTTATGGAGATATTCAAACTCCAGCTGTTAAAGCACAAAACTCAACGCTATATCCAGGTGCTTGGGATTTAGGGGTATCAGGTAAAGGAATAAATATAGCACTTACAGATACTGGAGTTGATGAGGAACACCCTGGTCTAAATGGCAAATTTATCGCCGGATATGATGCAGTTTGTTTTGTCCACTCCGATCCAACTTGCGTTCTATCCGGAGGCAGAGAAACTGATGGTTCTTTCAATCCTGATGATGCTAACCAGCATGGAACAGCTTGCATGGGGATGGCAGCAGCAACTGGGATAGAAAGTGATGGTTCTTATTCTAATTTTACTGGTTCAGCACCTAATGCTTCTACAATAGACGTTAGGATTGGTACCGATGCAGGAGCAGGTCCTTTTGAAAACTATATCCTCGAGCAAGAATTTTATGAATCAGCCATGAATGGTTTACAATGGATAATAGATCACAAAGATGATGCATGGCAAGGCGCCGCGAAAGAAAACTATGGGATCGACATCATATCTTTATCATGGGGAATTACAAGTCATGAATCGGGAGGTTCAGATGGTACGGATATGCATAGCCGTATTTTAGATGAAGCAATGGAAGCAGGAATTATTGTTTCAGCAGCCGCAGGTAACGATGGACCTGACAATGATGGCCTTTCAGGCATGGGCTCTTCATCTCTGTCTGTAACCGTGGGAGCTACTGATGATCAAAACACAATCAATAGGGATGACGATACAATCGCATCTTACTCAAGTAGAGGCCCAAGAAGAGATAATGGCAATGGAAATCCTTTGGATGAATTAAAGCCAGAGGTCAGTGCGCCTGGAAGCAACATAATTCAAGCTGAAGGCTGCGTATCATCCGGACAATGTAATAATAATATTCCCGGCCAAGATGCATCGGATAATACTTACACCGGAAGGGGAAGTGGTACTTCCTATGCAACTCCCTCAGTTTCAGGAATAATTGCTTTAATTATGGAATCAAATGAAGATTTGACGCCTTTGCAAATAAAAGAAATATTAAAGCAAACTTCTGAAAGAAAAGGAGATCCTACCTATCCAGACATCGACCCATATTGGAATCGAGATTTTGGTTATGGCATGGTAGATGCTTATGCAGCAGTTACTATGGCAATTTACTTAAAGGAAACATCTCAGAGTGAGTATGTTAACCCCTATTTACAAAATCATTTATTAAATCAAACTATTAAAAATGGAGTAATAAATATTACTGGGCATGCGTGGGGACAGGATTCTTCAGTAGATAAAATAGAATTTAGGATTGATGGCGGCTCTTGGAATGAAGTGACATATACTTCAACAGATTCTAAAATAGGGCCGTTAACTCCATTTTTATGGCATATTTTAATCGATTCTTCAAAAATTACTAAAGGGTCGCACCAGATTGAAATTCATGCATCATCTGATAACCGTATTTCGTTACCAACTACATTAATAATAGAAGGTCCGGGTGGTTATGTGACTAATTCAAATGCGCCAATATCTGTAATTATGTCGATTTCATTATTATTTATGGCATGGATTTCAACATTAATATTTGCTAAATTCAATATCGATGAGCATGTAAATTATAAGAATATTGAGGTTATGGTGAAATCTAATACAAGTTCTGATATTTTAAATGTTGATAAATCTACTAATTCGATTGATATTATGGATGCAGAATTGATTTCTTGACTGGTTTTAATTAGTTTTTTTGTACTTTTATCAATCCTTCTTAAAACCTTTGGCTACGCCTCGATAAAATATGGTGAAGTTCTCCGAGCGTGCTAATAGCATACAACCTACGGGTGTCAGAAGAATGTTTGATATGGCTGGCGATGATACTATTCAATTTGGTTTAGGTGAGCCAGATTTCCAACCCCCTGAAATCGCAATTAAGGCATTTACACAGGCAATGGAAGAAGGCAAAAATAAGTATACTACTACTGCGGGTTTACCAGCATTAAGAAAAAAAATAGCCGAAGAATGGTCCCACTTATCTCCGAATCTAACTGAATCTAATGTTTGTATCACAATGAGTGGAACCAATGCTTTATTGGATGTTTTTCTTGCTATTGTTGATCCAGGAGATAATGTTTTGATTCCTGAGCCATATTTCCCCCTATATCCTCCCGATGTAGTTATTTGTGGAGGGGAGCCGAACCTTTATCCTTGTAATTTTGACAATGGATTCATCCCTAAAATCGATGATCTTGAAAAATTAGTCAATGATAAAACTGTAGCAATTTTATATAATTTTCCTAGTAATCCAACTGGTGCAACAATTTCTATTGATGAACGTAACAAATTGGTTGATTTTGCAATACGCCATGATTTGTGGATCATAAGCGATGAGGTTTATGATCGAATAATATATAATGATTCACATGTATCATTTCTTGGTGCAGGGCATGATAAATTATTC
>JBKEHQ010000024.1:0-16765 GCA_046710875.1 Candidatus Thalassarchaeaceae archaeon | reverse complement strand
TGCAATAAATACATAAATCTGAGAAGAAGATATAGGAAAAATGTCAAACCAACCATAAATACTAATGAAGTGGTCCGGAGTTCTTGTATTGAAGGTTGAGACAATTCCTTTGATAGTGTTGAAGTCCAATATGCTACATTAATCAATAATATGAGAGATAATATAGGTATCAAGTTATCAGAAATTAAAGGAAAAAATGGGATTTGAAATATCAATATTAAGAATATAAAGATTGAAATTAAAGAAGATGCAAGTCCAATATCGTCCTTTAATTTGTCAATTATATTATTTCTTCTTAAACTGAAAAATTTAGATACATTATTTTGCATCAGAAGAGACGACGTCAATACTGCCCCCCCGATAAAGAAAAATGGTACTTGCGTACTTGATGAGAGATCTAAAAATGGAATCGCGAAATATGCGATAAATAACATTGCCATTGCAAAAAAAGATGATTCGCAACTTCTTAATCCAAAATTAATAAATAAACCTATGCCAAAACCAAATAAAGCCCCTTTAGCAAAGGTAGTGATTAATGAAAGAACAGGTAAGGAAGAAATATTTCCATCCAATAATATCCCTAATACTCCACCAACAATAATCCATAATGGCATTATTTGGGCATAATAAAAAATATTATCAAAAATAATATTATCAAATAAATTAAATTTTGATGAAATTTTATTAGGCTCTGAAAACGCTTCTTCTATCTCATTTTGAATTAGCAAATAAGATATTAACAAGAATCCTCCAATTGACAATATCAGTGTTTCCATTGAATAATAGGAAACATTTTGTTGAACTCCTCCAAATGATAAGTCCCTAGACATATCTGTGGCATATTTGGCCGATGAATTGAGAAATTTATTAGAGTAAAACCAAAAGAAAATGATAGATAGTGTGAAAAATATATTATCTTTAATTTTATATGAATAACGTAAGAAGAAGAAGAAAATGGGGAAAATAGATGAAAGTAGATCGCCTTTGGTATTTTCACCTTCTTTTTCTACCGCAGGAAATGTTGTAGAAGAATTTACCAATATAATGCATCCAGAAATAATAATAATAAAAATAGACCTCTGGAGGAGATTTCCCCCCCAGAGGTTTGTGTAACTCCGTTAATGCGATTCGTTATCTGATTTAACGCATTGGTGGTGCGTACTGTAGACCACCCTCGGAAACGAGAGCGTTTGCAGTACCTACCCTAGAGATTAAACATCCAGTCATAGCAGCTGAACCACTAGTTCCGTCATATGTTCCGTCGCAGAATGCGTCGTCATATGCTTCACCATAGTTACCAGATGCAGCCAATACAGCTTGCATCCATGTTCCTGCTAGAGGATTATCAGTAGTACCTAGACCAAGATCAGATGTTAATAATCTGCACATACCTGGATCAGTAGTTGAACCACCGGTATTTAATGCACAAGCTGCAGTAGCCATATCAGCTGCGTTTGCAGCAGTTACGCCCATTTCTTCAGCTGTAATCATTCCATACCATACCCATGCAACAACGTCTTTGAAATCAGAATCACCATCGCGAGTAGCAGCTCCTAGAGGCTCCTTTGATAGAAGTTCAGAAGCAATCCATGTTCCACCCTCAATAGATTCATCAGTATCAAGTGCCCACTTCTTAGCAACCATTGCTGACATATCACCAGTAAAAGCATCGCATTCACCAGAGATTAATTTATCAGTTGCTTCAGCTGCATCTGCAGTACCAACAGAGGTAAATTCGATCAGGTTAGAAGAGAAATAATCTTGCATATTACCTTCAGTAGTTGTACCTACTCCTACACAGATATTAGCACCGCTTAATCCTAAGGCAGAATTTCCTGCATCAGCAGATGGGAAAGCGCTTTCACGGACTAAAATTGCTTGCCCGTCAAAGAAGTTCATACCTGCGAAATCAGCATTTAAATCTGCATCTCTACTTGTAGTCCAAGTAGTAGTACGGATTAAAACGTCAATAGTTGCTGAAGATAACTTATCGAACCTATCTGAACCTGATGCTGGGATGTATTCCACTCCAGTATCTGGATTTAGGCCAATAGCAGCAGCAACTGCTCTACAGTAAGCGATATCTAATCCAGAGCGAACTCCGGTAGTAGCGTCTAAGTAGCCCATTCCATATTGGGATTCTTTAACGCCACACTTCATGGATCCACGATCCACAATTGTATCAAGTGTACTTACTGGAGTAGTATCTGAAACTCCTTGGGCATATCCTTCATCTCTTGCCGTATCCACGTCGTCTTGAGAGACATCGGATCCAGCGCAACCCGCAAGGGCCGCAGTCGTCATTAACAGCATCATCATCGTTGCGAGAATTGTTCGCATGTTCACGCTACAATATAGTCGTGGTATATATGTTCTTATTAAAAACAATAAAATAGTGTATTGAAAGGCATATTTTACAAATAGTAGAATAAAAATTGGAGATTTATAGAAATTAGTGAGGAGGTTAATTGGAAAGGTTGGAAGACGGGGCGAATAAACGCCCCGCCTCCCGGTTTTCCGAGTTTTCTTAGGAGGTGATCCATCTGCAGGTTCCCCTACAGATACCTTGTTACGACTTAACCCTCCTTGTCGAAGGCAGGCTCGAATACCACATTAAGAGGTAGCCTCACCCACCCACAACTAAGATGGTTTGACGGGCGGTGTGTGCAAGGAGCAGGGGCATATTCACCGCGCCTTATTGAGACGCGATTACTACCTAATCCAGCTTCATGAGGGCGAGTTACAGCCCTCAATCCGAACTACGAACGGGTTTCGGGATAGCGTCATTCCTTTCGGAGTAGCAGCCCATTGTCCCGTCCTTTGTATTGCGCGTGTAGCCCATAGCATTCGGAGCATACTGACCTACCGTTGCCCTCCCCTTCCTCTAACTTCGCGCTAGCGGTCTCTCTATAGTCCCGTCAGATCCGGAGATCTGGTGGCAAATAGAGATGAGGGTCTCGTTCGTTATCTGACTTAACAGAACGCCTTACGGTACGAACTGACGGCGGCCATGCACTACCTCTCGAACAATCCGGTAAGTTCATTACACTGACCTTCATTTGTCCGTCGGCTATGGTGAGTTTTCCGGCGTTGAATCCAATTAAACCGCACAATCCTCAGGTTGCGGTGCTCCCCCGCCAATTCCTTTAAGTTTCAGCCTTGCGACCGTACTTCCCAGGCAGTGGACTTATCACCTTCGCTTCGACACTGAAAGAGCTCGGAGCTCCTCCAACATCAAGTCCACAGCGTTTACACCTAGGACTACCCGGGTATCTAATCCGGTTCGTGCCCCTAGGCTTCGTCCCTGACCGTCGGATCCGTTCTAGTGTGGCGCCTTCGCAACAGGTGGTCCTCTCAGGATGACAGGATTTTACCCCTACCCTGAGAGTACCCCACACCTCTCCCGGTCCCAAGTCTGGCCGTCCTCGCAGAATTCAACTCGTTGAGCGAGTTGATTTACCCACGAATGTACCAAACCGGCTACGGACGTTTTAGGCCCAATAAAAGCGACTACCACTTGAGGCGCCGGTATTACCGCGGCGGCTGGCACCGTCCTTACCCACCCCTTATTCTAAAACCTTTGAAGAGTTCTGAAAAGACTGGGTCTTACCCCAGCCACTTGGAGTTCCCTGGTCACGATTGCTCGCATTGCCAAGTTTTCGCGCCTGCTGCACCCCGTAGGGTCTGGATTCGTGTCTCAGAATCCATCTCCGGGCTATGTCTCCCAACACCCGTACGCGTAGAGGGCTAGAGGGTACTTTACACCCCCTACAACCTGATACGCCGCAGGCCCATCCTATGCCGCCTGAGCTTTCATCCACTCACCGTTCCAGGCGTAGTGGACTATAGGGTATTATTCTCAGTTTCCCGAGGTTATTCCCCTGCATAGGTTAGGTTACCCACGTGTTACTGAGCGGTACGCCGAGCTCCGAAAGCTCTGGACTCGCATGGCTTAATCGAACTCCAATAGCGGTAGCCTCCGGCAGGATCAACCGGATTTCGCGTGAAGCAAAATCACTGATCCTTTCGGAAGTTTGTGTTTATTAATGGTCACTAAAGTTGTCACTTATTGGTTATTGGCGCAGAATCACCATCATTTTGAATTGAATGAAAAATAATCTGCTTTGTCTTGCACTCCCTATTTTAGGAGTCAAGTCATAATTGTGGTTAACCTCCTCAACCACGAACTAAGTTCGTGGCCGCACTTCCTCGGCTGCATCTCACTTGAATGAAGAAATCATAGTACCGAAGGCACTCAATCTTCAACGCCAGTGTGACGCAACGGCCCGACGGGCTGACTTTAGTTTATGAATATGACTAGTTAAATTGATTGAGAATTTGTTAGCAATCATGCGAAAATAGATGAAAATACGTATGACTGATTAGCGCATAAATGAATTAAAAATGAGAATTGGTATAATATAAAAGATAGTATAATCAGTCAGCACCAAAGAATTCTCTCAATACAGGATGCATTTCCATAGCTTGCTCCTTTTGAATTTGCTCGTATGTCCTGAGTATTATCCCAACTGCCAATAGAAGCCCTGTACCTGTCGCGTTACCTACTGTCCCTAAGAGATCGGCTCCCGACGCCAGAAGCCCTACGAAGGCACCAGAGAACAAAGTAACTGGTGGGATATATCTCTCTAAGATTCTCTCCAGTACAACTGGATTCTTTCGGAATCCAGGAATCTGCATTCCAGTTCTTTCTATTTGCTTTGCAACATCTTTCGCACCCATATTTGTGGTCTCGATCCAAAATTTCGCGAATACAGTAGAACCGGCTGTCATAAAGAATACATAGATAAAGACGTGGAGCATAATTTCGGTTAAGCTGTGTCCATAAACATCTCCGGTTTGATTGAGTAGAGGCATGAGCCAGTCACCTACTCCATTTACCATAGAGGCATACCATGCGAATCCATCATGAGGAGTAGTCGCACCTGGCTTGTAAGCGCCAAACCATTCGGCCTTACTTCCCCAACCATCTTTGCCAATTATAGGAGTTGTTCGTAAAACGGGGTGGCTCCAGAATAATAGTGTGAACATATTTACATTGGCCAATAATGCAGCCATAAGTATCACTGGAATATTGCTCGCGTAAACTAGTCGTATTGGATATTGACCTCTATGCCCCCTAACTTTACCATGCGTCAATGGCAATTCTAATTTACTTGATTCTGCATATCCCACCACTATGAATACAATTATTGAAGAAACTAAAGCGGCAATAGGATTGGCATGATTAAGTAACATTAATTCAAACCCGTTATCAGCCACTAGTTGTTGATTGGATGCAGTCCTTAGAACGTAGAAAATCATAGGAAGAGTACCCGAAGGAGGATTGTCTATTGATAGAGATGACCCCTCAATTGTCGGCAAAGGCGAAAGTGTACCTACGAATGTAGATTGGGCCACTCCTGCAGCAATGAATAATGATATTCCGCTTCCTATCCCCCACTTACTTACTAATTCATCGAGCAGGAATACGAGAAGTGAGCCAATGAATAATTGAGATACAATTAATGTATTCGCCCATCCCACGCCATAATCCAGTATTACAGTTTCTGATGGATCCAAGAATCCATATACTTGCGGAATAGATTCAATTGGTATCATTATCAATACTAATATTTTTTGAACTCCCTGATACAACTGCTTATCAGCAGAATCCTGTAAATCTAATTGAATTATTTTAGCTCCAGAGAACAATTGCATTATAATCGAACCAGTAACTATGGGCCCGATTCCTAAATGCATTATAGAGCCAGACGCTCCTGCCATAATTGATCTAAATGAAGAAAAAATATCTAATGTAGTATCCGAAAGTCCATAAATCATAACATTCGTCATTCCAAAATATATTATTAAAACTAGGGTTGTAGTCCATAGCTTTTGATTAAATCTAACATGCCCTTCCGGTTTAGTTATACTTGGATATACATCGACTAATCTCTTTAGACCATATAATCTACTTGCTTCTTCACCAGTGTACAAAAGGCAAGCGAGTGCTAAGCCTACTGCTAATCCAAGTAATGCTATGGCAACAAAGAGGTAACCAACTAAGCTGCTATCTTGCCATGCCCAATATGTAAATATTCCTAGAATAATCAACCAAATAAAGGCTTTAAAGTATTTACCAATGTAAGGAATATTAGATATTCCTTCTGGTAAATCCTTCATAGCACCCCACATAACGAATGCGACATAAGGTATAGAAAGACTGAACAATAATAATGCTTCAGTTTGAACTGCACTAACATTAGAAGATAAATCAAATCTTAGCCAATAGTATAATGCACCCCAATAAATGGATGTCATAATAACAAGACCGATAACATTTGGCCTTCGATTTACCATTTCTCATTACACTCCCTTATATTTACTCTTCTTTGATAATTACTGATCCACCAGCAGCTTCAACTTTGGAGATAGCAGTAGCGCTTGCCTTAGATACTGTAATATTAATTGGGCGTTCCATTCTTCCTTTCCCCAATAATTTGTCATATCCCATAGAAGAGAGATCGATTGAATCTCCTTCCGCGCGATCTTGAACTTCTTGAAGGTTAATAGAAACATTAACTTTTATTAAGCTTGGATGGCGATTAAATCCATACATACCCCAGTGGCCAGGCATATATTTTAGCCTTGTCAATAAACGGTGCTTATTGATTCCAGCATTACCTCTTCCACCTCTTTTACCTGCTCCACGGCCTGCTTTTTTTCCTCTACCGTGGTATCTACTTCCACGAAATTTATTTGTTCTTGAAACCATATTATCACTTCTTACATCATTCTAGATACTAAATCTCTGATAGCTTCCCCACGGAACCCTAATGCTCCGCCGACCGTATAACTTCTTTTTATTCCGCCCCAACCTTTTGAACCTCGTGGAGGGTGTAGCCTTAGAACTGGCTTTAGCCCATTGACATCTTTTAGTGTGGCATCACCAGATACAATTGCTTTGGCAAATTCATCAATAGATGAAAATTCGCTATTATCATTAATCACAGAGTCGTTGACAGGTTTGTCGCCAACCATTCTACCTCTTTCTTTCAAAAGATTACTAATCACGTCAGAATCAATTTCTCCCCATGTAATATAATCTTTAGATTTATTAAGCATTCCCTCGTATGTTGGTGCATTAGGAACAATTGTTGCATGATTAACTTTTGTAAGATTTAGCATCCCCATTGTATCTCTAATCTTTACAGTAACTCCTCGGTCACTTCTAGCCCTAATAACTAAAAAAGCCATTAAAGTTCCCTCCCAGTTTTCATATGTAAACGATTTCTGTCAGAATCTGTAATCCTAGTTTTATTTAGTTCAACTAGAGCATTGTAAGTAGCTTTGGCAAAATTAATTGTAGAACGTGTTTGACCTCTTGAATGGGACCAAACGTCGGTAACTCCCGCTAGGGCCAATACCCTTCTACCATAATCGCCAATTACTAATCCTTTACCTGATGGTGCAGGTAAAAGGGTTATCCTAGTAGATCCCGACCTACCTGTTACTTTGAATGGAACACTGTTACCGGGACCTGCAGATGATTCCCAAGATCCATTTCCCCTCATAACTGGTATGAGATTTAATTTAGCAGCATCTATTGCTTTCTTTATGGTACTAGAAACTTCTTTTCCTTTACAAACGGCTAAGCCGACATATCCGTCACTATTGCCCACAACACAAAGAACGTTAAATCTTACACGGCGACCGGAATCGGTCATTCTTTGAATCATATTTACGCCTAGAACATCATCAGTTAAATCAGGAAGTAATGCATCAATGATTTCTACTTCACGAATTGGATATCCAGTTTCAATTGCCTCCTCATATGTTAGAATTTGTCCTTCTCTAACCATTTTACCTAATCTCGTCCTAGGGACCCACGTCCTCAATCCTGCTAATGGATCAGGTCCACGGCGCCTTTGTACGGGCTCTTCGGTCGCTTGAGGATATAATGCCATAGTTAGTCCAGGGGCTAATACTACTACCTTTTCAATAATTTCTTCGATTTCTTCGCTCATTTATTTGCCCCCTCGATAGCCTTCTTAGTGCCCTTTACAGATTTTGCTAATGAATCGTCGATGTGTACGCCATTTATTCTATCTTCTTGAGGGAGAACTGAGTCACCGTGTGGAATTTCAAGACCACCATCTATCATCCCCTTTAGTGCTGCAAATACTCTGCTACCAGGTGAAGAAGCAGCTAAACCGATGTCTAGAATTGCCTCCGTGTGTCCAGCAGATAATGCTTTCTTTGCTAATGCCAATCCGACTAGGTATGTAGCAGGAATAGATTTTCTCGATGCCTCTGATGGCCATTTATAATTATCAACTAAATTTTGGCCAGTCACAGAAGAAATTATTCTGTCTCCACCAGTTCCAAATTCTACTAACTGACATGTAACCTGAGTATTGGAAACACGAACGACGGCCCTGAGAACATTACCACGTAATAGTTTCATCCTCCTCCTATAATCAGTCTGACCATTTCGACGTCTTTTGAATCTTAATCTTTGATTCTTACCATGTGCCATTATTGTTCACCTCCAAATGAAATTCCATCTAGTTCCATATTCCTTTTCATATCAGCAATTGAACGATATGATCCACCTTTAGCTTTGCGATAATAATATCTATATTTTGAAGCTGTAATGGTATCGTCTTCTCTAAATTCTTTCAGTACCCTTCTTTGAGACCGGATGATCCTCATCCAACGCTCTTTCTTTGGTGTCCTAGCATTTGCTGTACCTTTTCTAGATCCTTGTCCTTTGCGTCTACCCTTTGCTTTTTGAGTCGCTACTTTACGTGCCCTAGACCGACTAATTCCAACTATTGGTTTTGCTTTTATTATTCCATCCTCGATTAATTGCCTAACGTCATCTTTTTGTACAGCACTAGTAACTTCATCAAGGTAATCTGGATGAATCCAAACACGATGAATCCCTACAATTCGCCCTTCTTTTTTAGATAGAATATCAGCAGCCATTCTCTTTTGATTGGTAACCATCATTGAAGATCACCTCGAGGACTAATGTTGCGTCGATTTAAGATCCTAACTCCAAGGTCATCTGCACGTGCATGAATGACCATACGTTTCCTATTTCCTACTGTAGAACCTATTCTGATAGCTTGTAATTCAGGATTTAATGAATCCATATCTGCAATTTGATGTACCAAAACTTCTTCAAATCCTGATGAATGAAGTCCACGAACAGCAGCTATCTTACCAAAACCAATCCTAGCCATAGGAGACCTATACTTCATGTTAAGACGTTGCTTTGATTGGTATCCTTTTGGCTTTCTCCAGCCGGAATGTGATAATCTCTTGTATCTGAACCATTCTTGGCGACGGAAAGCGGGTTGTTTTTTGCTTTGCATGGATCTGATTTTTAAATTTGCTTTAGTTTCTTCATCCAAAACTGGTTTTTGCCTAGCAGTATGAACTCCGTCAAAGTCTTCATAAAAATTATCATCTTCTTCGAAGAAATCTTCAGACTCCTTATCATTTTCCTCATCAGTTTCCTCATCAGTTTCCTTATGATTTTCCTCATCTTTATCTGAATCATGAGTAATGACATCAGTAGAAGTTTTCTTGCTCTCATCTTTATTAATGTCATCAGATATTGAATTTTCAGTAGAATTATCATCAGAATTAATTTCAGATAATCGTTTAATTAAATCAGATTTTTTGCCCGATACAGGTAGATTATTTTCACGCAGTAAGTCTTTCAACTGTGCGACAGTCATGTTATCATATTCCATTCTTAAATCCCCCTTTATGCACCCTTAGAAGTAATGTATATTCCATCTTGGAATACTCTTCTATCTCTGTTCTTGATTCTGCATGATCTTTCGATGTTTGCAGCAGTTTGACCAACTTTTTCTTTGTCTATTCCCTTAACTACTACATCTGTTTTATTTGAAATTTTAACTTCAACGTCTGATGGCGACCAGGGCAGCTTAGCAACCCTAGGAACCTTTTCACCAAATAAATTATTAACAGTCATTTTATTACCTGAGACCTTCAACGTCATTGGGAAATGGCTGTATACAGCCTTTAAATGGTACTCGAAACCCGTATCTACTCCATTAACCATATTTTTAATGTGAGCAGCCCAAGTACCCGATAATGCTTTTTCAGATCTTCTGGGTAAATTACAGAATACGATTACCTCATCATCTGAAATTCTTATTTCAATTTTAGTGTGTATGAATTCTCTAGAAAGAGAGTTGCTTCCTTTAGAAATAGACAGCATAGAATTAGCCATAGTAGCTTTTACTCCGCCTATCAATGATATTTTATGTGAGATATGATCAATTGTTACCATTATTATTCCTCCTAATAGATGTAAGCGAGTAAACGCCCGCCGACTCTCTCCTTCTTTGCATCGTAATGATTCATAATTCCTTGATTTGTGGTCATAATAAGTAATCCAAAATCTCTTGCAGGCAAGTATCTTGATTCCCACTTATCATAATCTAACCTTTGAACAGAGTATCTGGGTTTGATAACTCCACATCGATTGATTGCTCCAATTAATTCTATTCGGAAACCACCGCCTCTACCATTTTCAATTAGCTCATATTCTCCAATATATCCTGATTTTTGAATAATAGATAACATGCTATCTAATAGTTTACTGGCGGGATTAACAGATACCTCATAATGGCCTGCTTGCTCTGCATTGTATATACGCGTAAAAGCGTCACTTAGGGGGTCAAATTGCATTCTTACATCACCTCATGAATATTTCTTAAATCCTATATATGTTGCTACATCGCGAAAACATTGACGACAAAGATGTAATCCATGTCGGCGAATAAGTCCACGGCGACGGCCGCATCTGCGACAGCCATTTGTTCTGCCTATTTCTTCTCCGTGATCTCTTGCCATAAAATCACTCCTCCACTATTGATAATCCGAACTTTTCAGTAAACCATGCTTTTGATTCGTCTCTAAAAACACGGTGACCATTGGATACTTTAGAACTTCGTTGACGACGGTGCTTAATTCTGTGACCTGGTCGTTCTAGTAAAATATTCACATCCATTCCAAATATTCCGATTTCAGGATCATATTTTTGATCTGGGAAATCAGTGTAGTCAGAAATTCCAAAGGACAGGTTTCCTTGATTATCAAAATTGTATGCAGGTAGAGTATTTTCTCTGACCCAAAATGCATCCTTCAGGAAAGAATTTATTTTTTCTTCGCCACGTATTGTTACTTTGCAACCTATGGGTGCGCCCTCACGGGTTCCTAAATCCCTATTAGTTTGCGTTGAAAGGGTCCTAACTGGTGTTTGGCCTGTTAATATCTGTAATACCTTTTCTGCTAACTGCAATCTTTGACCAGCTTCGCCGACGCCAATGTTAACTGTAACTTTACTTGCCCTAGGCGCAAGCATAGGATTCTCTGCTTCAGACATTATTCACCCTCCAGAGGTAAATCTGATTCGTTCCCAATAATGAAAACATATTCAGAAACTGTAAGAAAATCCTCAAAACTAGTCTCATTGGGCTTGGAAGACCTTTTTATAGAGAAATCAGTTATTTTAGCGGTTTCTCCAATGTGATTTCCACCAATTAAATATGCAAGTGAATCTTTTTCCATAGGTAGATGAGTTTGTATTTTTTGATCTGGTAGCGAAATTACAATTGAGTCTCCAGTATTGTATTTAGAAGTTGAATCTAGTAGAATGTTCCTTCCATCATGCAGATGAAGTTGGGTAACTCCTCCCTTTATTGTTGTTTTTCCGGTCACCATACATATCTTAGATTCAGCAGATTTTTCTGAAATGATTCGGTAACGCAATTTTCCATTAGTATCTAATACACAACGGTAATTGATACCATCAATCGTTAAAACATCCATTAATCCAACACCCCTTGCAGAATCGGTTTCTATTCTTCCATCAACTAGTATTTTCCTAGAATGAAGGATTTTCTTTGCTTCACGTTTAGTGTGCGCAATTGCTAAGACATCCCTGAGAATCAAAGTAAGAGGCATACAATTTTCTATACTATGGCCGCTAGGATTAGGTTTTTGAACCCATATACTAGTTTTTCTAGGTAAAGGCCAAGTGCGAGGCATCATTAATCTCTTTATGTGGCTGCTACTCATTTTATTCGCCCTCCGTTAATGACCTATCAGTAATTCTCTTAATTCTCAAAGGATCTCCTTCATATAATTTTGTTACGATTAAATTAGATGGTCTTATTGGGACTGCTTCTTCTTTACCATCAGCAGTGTTTTGAGTCATTCCTTCGACATATACACGATCATTTTTTGCATCTATTTCAACTACTTTAGATTTGATGCCTGCCCTTCCTCTAGCTTGACCTAACCTTTTGCCCCTTGATTCGGCTTTAATGCTATTTGGATTACTAAAATCCCCTCTAAGAATTTCTACTTCGTCCCCCACTCTAATAGTTACTGTGCGAACATATAATAATTCTGGATCTTCACTTACCAATCTTGCCCTTATCCTCTTACGCTTTGTATGTAATGGAGATTTAAGTTGCTCCTGACGTTGCTTTCCTGCTTTCTTACTTGCCATATCATCCCACCTCATACAATTTGTTTAGCCGTTGCGGCTATTCTTGGCCACCTTTCAGCAGCTTCTCGGCTAACAGGGCCTTTGATGTCAGAACCTTGTAAATCACCCTTATCATTGACTAATACGCAAGCATTATCTTCAAATCTTGCCCATGTTCCATCTACTCTTCTAAAAGGCCTTGTTTGCCTTATGATTATTGCATTGAATATTTGACGACGGGTTTCTGGAGTTCCTCTTTTTACTGTAACTTTGATCATATCGCCTACTCCAGCGGCAGGATATCTGCTAGCTACTCCACCCTTTTTTGGGACGTTGATTAACTGAACAATCTTAGCACCAGTGTTGTCAACACAATCTATCTTTGCTGCTGTGGGTAAACCTGCGGTTACTCTGCCAGCTATTCCCTTCATTTTGATGCCTCCATATCTATGACACAGAATTTAATTGTTTTAGATAAAGGCCTACATTCCATTATTCTAACCTTGTCGCCAGGATTTAATTCTCCAATGCATGAGGGGAGGTGAGCCGAATAGCGTCTTGTGCGTTTTTCATATCTCTCATACTTTGTCATATAGCGTTGCATTCTACGTTCCACGACGATTGCATTTTGCATTGAGGACGTAGAAACTATTCCTTCTATTATTTGTCCCCTTACTCTTAAATTTCCATAGAATGGACAATTCATATTTCCATCCCATTCCCCTTGAGGGGAGTTTACATCTACTCCTATATCTCTCATCTTAATTTCTCCTATATTTTCGATTAATTCTATCTTCTGGCCTTTGGGAAACAAATAAACCATCTATTTCTTCATTATCATCTATTGTAAATTTAATTACATTTTTAGCTAAGTTTAATTGTTTATTATCGGAATGTATGGAAATAGTTCTTTTTGTTTCATTTAGAACTGTACCTGAAATTCCAATTAAAGTGGAGTCACTAGAATCAGTAACAAATAAGTTCCTAGAGATCCAAGGTAAGTTTATGATATTAGTCAATTACCTCACCTCCACTTGATAGCCATTTTGTTCGAGTACTTTAGAAGCTCTTTTCTTATGATCTCCTTGTAATTCAATGGTCCTATCTTTAACGGTTCCGCCACTTGCGCATGCACCCTTCAGTATTTTAGCAAGTTGACTGATATCAATAGCGGTATCATCGATACCTTCAATCATAGTTACCATTTTTCCATACCTCCTTCTTACTACTGATATTACTGCTTTTTGTTGTTCCTTTGCTATTTCTTGACATATACATAATTCATCAGGTAGTCCGCAAAGATTACATATACCTGCCATTTATTTCTACTCCTTAGTCCCCTGATTAATTTTAGTAATTAATCTGGCTATTGATCTGCGAGTTTGTTTGTAAGCTCCAGCATCTGCTGAAGAACCTCCAAGGGCTTGTTGAGCACGTAATTGCAATAATTCTTCTTTTAATTCCAATAAACGACGTTCTCGTTGTTCCAGATTCATAGAATCTATATCTCTAGATTTGACGTGACTCATCATTCTTCCTCCTTAGGTAGAATAGTTGATACGACGTTAGAATCAAATTGATCTTCCGTTGATATTTCAGGTTTAATCATAGCGATTTCTTCTAGAGCCGGTAGTCCTACTTCATGACGTTCGAGTACAGTAACTTCGTGGGGTAATTTGACTCCTTTTCTCATTATTCTGACTGTACAGCCAATAGTGCCGAGTTTCTTAACTGCAGTTGAGAAACCTGTATCCATAAATTCAAGGGCTGTTTCACCACAAAATTTGATGTGACCTTGTTGGAATTTTTCTACTCTGTGTCTAGCCCCAGTTATTTTACCACTTAATATTACCAAGCAACCTCTTGCGCCTGCATCCATTATATTTTGAGCTGTACTATGCCCTGCTCTTCTGAAAAACCATCCTCTTTCTAAAGAACTAGCTAGTCTACTAGCCATTACTTGGGCATTTAATCGAGATTCTTCAATCTCATCAACTTCTAATTGAGGTTCGTGAATATTAAAATCTTCTTGCAGTCGGCGTTGCAATTCATGAATTACCTTACCTCTTCTGCCGATAACTCTCCCAACTTGTTCCGCCTTAAGTGTCACTTTTGTCCCTTCGGGAGTTCTATTGAAGGTTAATCCTCCAAATCCTGCCCTCTCTGTTTCTTTTAGTAGGTATTCTCGAACTAATTGACGCTCAACATTACGGTTGAGAATTGTATGAATAGTATTTTGCCTCATAATTTCACCTCAGAAGTCATCCTCTTCTTCATCTTCACCAAAGTATTCTAGGAATATTTCCAGATTTACTTGATAGTGATTACTTGGAGTTGCGCGACCTTGGGCCCTAGGTCGCCAATTTGTTGCTATTTGACCCCTATGAGCCGCTATATGAGTTATTACCATATCATCAGGCTCAATTGTGTCAAATCTTTGGCTTGCATTATCCATTGCACTAGAAATTAATTTTACGAATTCTTTAGAAGCTTTATTCGGGTAAGCCCCTGGGCCAATTTTTCCTTTTCTATGACCTGCCATAGTATTTCCTCCCCTGCCTTTCCTAGATCTTCGAGTATATGGAATTGCTTTTTTCTTATTTATCACATCATCCAAATAAATTAAGGCATTTGAAGCATTCATTCCCCTAAGTGCTTTGGCAACGTGGTAACAGTGCTTGTGATGAACATTTACATTTACTGCTCTAGCAGTTGAAAGGTAAGACCCCTCCAACAATTGAGTGTATCCAGATTGTGATTTACCTACTTCTCGACTCATTTTATTTCCTCACTTTAGAGATACGTGCTGTGATGATCGGGTAGCACCAACACCCGGTCCTGTATGTGTAACTGAAGCCCTAGTTCTTGCAAATTCACCCAGAGCGTGGCCAATCATTTCAGGAATTATTTCTACATTTATAAATGATCTACCGTCATGGATTCCCATATTTGTACCAACCATTTCTGGCAGAACATACATGCCCCTGCAATGAGTTTTTACTACTTTATCTCCATCATTTTCTCTAATTTTTATTAAAAGCTTTTCACATTCAGGATTTAATCCTCTTGCAAGAGATCTTTTTGCTCTTGATGGCATTAAAGTTGCTATACAAGGAGACTCTTGATCATCTTCAGGAGGATATAGTGGCATTTCCAACAATTCTGCGAGAGTGTAACCTCTCCATAGGAATTCTTTTTTCCTACGTTCACTAACCTTAGATCTTCGCTTTCTAGCTTGTCGTCTTGCTAGTTTAGGGGACCGGAACATTTTCTTGGATTTTCTTGCCATAACTAATCTACTCCTTTCTTCTTCCTCTACCTGTTCTGCTTGGTGCTATATTTCCGACTTTCTGCCCAGGTGGTGAATTTCTACTTACAGAGTTTGGACCGTGAACTGCTTGATGGTTTCCTCCACCGTGAGGGTGATCTACTGGATTCATGGCGACTCCACTAACAGTTGGATATAATTTTCCTCTAGCTTTTGCCCTATGATGGGCTGCACCTGCTTTCATTAAAGGCTTATCAGTTCTACCGTGGCCACCTAAAATTCCAATCGTAGCGCGGCATTTGGAGTGTAGTTCCTTGAGTCTGCCACTGGGCAATCTTACTCTTACGGTGTCTTCCATCCGTGTTTCCAATATAGCAGAATTACCTCCAGATCTTGCGAATTTCCCTCCATCCCCTGGTCTTAATTCGACATTACATACAGGAGTGCCTTCAGGTATCCTATCCAAGGTAGTTACATTACCTGGCCTCAAAGTTACATTTTCACCAAATGCAATGTTTTGACCTACCGAAGTTCCTTCAGGGGCAGCGAAATGCCCTATTGTTCCATCTTCAAACTTTAATTTAGCCAATGGTGCTGTATGGGCTGGGCTATGAATCAAATCTATGATTGTAGCTACCTCATCAGTTTTACGAGGTAATTTGTTGGAAGCAGGGAAGCGATGCGAATTTACTCTATTCTTCGGACTTGAACCTCTGCGTTGTGAACGTGTTCTTTTACCCATTTTATCACCTCATTAATTAAAACGCGCCCAACTTTAGCGCGGCTTCTTCTGCATCATAACCTTCTGATAACCTTATACTAGCATGTTTACCTGATCTAGTAATTTTAGTATTAACTTTATCAACTTTGACATCCAATAGTTTTTCAATCGCAGCTCTAATTTGAGGCTTTGTGGCCTCTCTTCTAACTATGAATTCAATTCTGTTATTATTTTC
>JBKEHQ010000023.1:0-16830 GCA_046710875.1 Candidatus Thalassarchaeaceae archaeon | reverse complement strand
TACAATGTTAATCTGCCTGAAGGGCCCCAGTCCGCAACTACTGCATGAGGTTCCGTTGCTGCATGGTTGACTCCATTAAAGAACCAATTTTTTTTATGAGATGCTATAGAATTAGCTTCCATGGATTCTATATTTCCAAATTCTTGAAAAACACGTTTTTGTATATTTGCTTCACCTATATGATAAATTCCTCTATCGTGAATGGGTTCATTGGAATCATTTAGTCCATCTTTCATATCATGTATTGAGTCTAAAATTTCATATTCGACATCTATTAGACGTACAGCCTCTAATGCTATTGATTCATCTTCAGCAGCAACGCATGCAACTAAATCTCCAATGTGCCTTACCCTATCGACTGCCATTGCATGCTCATCTTTTGTTACAGGCAGGACTCCAAATTTATTACTAGCATCTTGGCCAGTTGCAATTGAGATAACTCCAGGTAATTCCATAGCTTTTGTTACATCTATTGATAATATACGGGCATAATGGTGTGGAGAGCGGATAATTTTTCCTATTAGTTCATTTGATAATCTAATGTCATCACCATATTTTGCTTTACCGGTAACTTTCCATCTACTATCAATAAGAGGAGTTGATTTACCAACAACTCTACCAGTAATCAATTCATCATGCCTATGCCCCCCCCATGGTTGTTTCTTTTCACCACCTTGGCTTTCAGGAATTAACTCCTCATTCCTTGGTTCACTAAATGAATTCTTACCACCAGAACCAGGCCTAGAAAATGATAATTTTCCTGATTGTTGCCTGTAGCCAACAATCTCCTTTTTTTTATCCTTGGGCATCATTATTCCTCACTTGACAAAACCGGGGTTTGGATTACTTAATGGATCAGTACCATTTAAATTTTCATTTCCTGAAGTAAGTATCTTACTTGCAGAACGTACAGAATCAACGATTTGCTGATAACCCGTGCATCTACATAAATTTCCTTCTATAGCATTTTTGATTTCGTCATCATCAGGAGATGGATTATTATTCAAAAGTGCAGAAATAACAACCAAAAATCCTGGAGTACAGAATCCACATTGACTACCTCCGCATTCTGCAAAAGTTTCTTGAATAGGATGTAGATGATGGCCTTCTGAAAGTCCTTCAACTGTTGTTATGTTAGTTTCTTGAACTTCTTGTGCTAATGTCAGACAAGATAGTTTTGGGACGCCATCGATTAATACTGCGCAACAACCGCAAGTTCCCATGTCACAGCCCCTTTTTACTCCCAGCGTACCAACTTGATCACGCAGTACATCAAGAAGAATAGAATTACTATCAATTGAGTGTACAAAAGATTTCCCATTTACAGTAGCCTTCCAAGGAGTTTTGTCCAAATTAGAAATCATTGGAAGGCGGTACTGAGACATGATTACTAAATCCCATCCAGTATTGTGTTTTGAGCATTCGGTTTCAATTTGCCATTTTGGATGTCCAAATCTTCTATTGCCTTACGTATTATTGCTAATTCAGCTCTTTGAATATGCTCGCCAAGTGTGCTTCTAGCCATCCCTAATTCTTCAGATAATTCCTTTAGAGTAATTCTTGATTCTTTTTCGTAATAACCTCTATAAGAAGCGTAAGTGAGAGTTTCTTTTTGTCTATTTGTCAAAGAGTCTGTCCAATCATTAATATGATTTCCTTTTAATGATTGGACGCTTATCTTATCTGGAGGCATTACCGACCTTAGCAATGAAACAAAATTTCGAACTGATTCAGAAATTCCGGATATCCTCAAAATCATTCCACTATCTTTAGATATTCCATATGGTGTTTGAACATGAATATTGGACATTTTGATTCCGGACAATACTAATGGATGTGTACAAAGTAGGCTAACTAATATGCCATCTTCATCTTCCTCATATTGTTTAATTATTTTGAAATTGGGTAGTGTTTTGAAATCATCTAAGCCTTTATTTTTTTGAAATTTTATCTCTGCCAATTGAGTTATGCCATCCGTAGAAATTGATAGGTGTCCAAAAACTTCAATTTTTTCAACTATTTTTAGAAAGTTTGCCAAATCATGTGATTTATGTAAAGAATCAAGATTCCATCGAATCGCAACCTTACGCATAATCATCTCAAGTCGGGGCGATTTATTGAATCCTACTGATGCTAAGCCCAGTAAGATTCCCGAATTTCTTGATTAGTTTCCATACAAATAACTACATCCGAGGGCCTATTATTCATCAAATCGGTTCCATTAAGATGCCTTATTATTGGTAGGACATTACTTTCATTGACCACACCCCATCCAACTTGTGTACATGGTGCAACTGGAGAAATTGGCGTTGTACCTGATAGGGGATCCCAAGTTGAGTAAGAAGGATACCATGCAGACATATTTAGTGCATCTCGGATATCATCATTTGTGATTTTAAAATTAGTCCCATTAATGATATATTTATCCCTAATCAAAGGATCGGCCCCTGAAGATGAGTCATTAAATTCGTTCCGTAAATTCATTATAATTTTTGATAACAAACCTGCAGTCCTCGGAGTGGCGAAAGAAGTTCCTGAAGTTTCATGATACCCATCAATATCATCATGATTGGGTAAAATTTGAGTCCAATCTGCCGCCATATCTGGGTATGAACCACTCATTGTTTCTTTCTGATCATCACCTTCTTCGGCATAGCCCGATATTCCAATACTCCACGGAGGCCCTGCAGTTGAATCTTGAACTGCCGGAGATGGAGAATTGTCTGCAGCACCAGTATGTATTTTTCCATTTTGAACAACAGCAACTTTAGTTGCGTCTTCGATACCAGGTACTGGGATAGATCCAATAGGCCCGAAACTAGTCGTTATTATGTCTACAAGAGGTTGATTTGCAGCTGCTAAAACAGCCTCATCACTAAATCCTTCTACAAAGAATATTACTGCATCCGGATTAGCATTCAATACTGCACCTGTAACAGCCGTCCCATGTCCATCAGCAGGATCGTCTAAAATTGGAATATCCGTATCATCATCAGGAGAAGTTCCGATAATTCTAGTCCCTTGGAACCACACAATATCCGTAGAAGTAATTAAGTCCCAACATGATTCCTTATCAGATTGATATCTTTCTTCCCATGTTCCATTAGATGCGATATCACAAATCATTGTCACCCCTAATCCGTTCAAAAGCCATTCTGGATAATCTTCCTCCATAACAAAATGATCATGATATACATTTATGCCAGTATCCACAGGGGCAACTACACTGTAAGAGTCGAAAGTATTTACAACATTTATTGATTGATATTCTCCTTCTTTATCATCAAGGCAACCTGACAACGGGGCCAAAATAAAAATAATTGAGAGCGATATAGCGGCACTACGCATATCTTTCCGTCTGATACGGCACTTTTCATCCTTCGGAATCATTGTGAAGTTTTTCAAAAGATATTATTTCAGCACAAACTGCTATTGCTATCTCTTCAGGAGAATGTGCTCCGATAGAAAGGCCTATTGGACAACGAGTTGCATCAATAAGAGATTGTTGAATATTTGAATCCAATGCGGCTTTCTTGAATGCACTCCATTTAGATTTAGACCCTATCGCACCCAATCTAGCCCTAGAATCAATATTTAATAATGATAAAATGCCGATTAGCATATCTTGATCAAGGCTCCAATCATGGCCAAGTAATAGAATATCAGAAAATCTATTTAAAGAATTATTATCTTCATTTTTTAAGAATTCGTCTATTGAGCAATTATGGATTTCTTCTGCAAAGGGAAATCGGTCAGAGTTGGCATAATCTTCTCGGACATCGAAGACGCTATGTGCCCAACCCAATGTATCTGAAGCCAATGCAATAGCTAAACCTACGTGGCCGCCTCCTACAATCAAAATGTGTGGCATTGAGTCTATTACTTCCATGGCCACCCTTACTTGCCCTCCGCAAAGGCTGTCCAATGGTATTACTTCTTTGCCTTTGCCATCTTTGTATAATAAAAAGGTATTAATCTCCCCTCCTTTGGACGACATGGGTTTTGATTCTTTTAGGAGTTTAGTTAGAGCTATTTCTATTTTTAACTCCAGACCAGCCCCCCCCACTGTACCATATTTTTCTCCATTTTTGATTAATGCTAATTTTGCACCAGGCTTACCAGGTACGCTTCCTTTTGAATCAATTATGGTTGCAATTGCAACACTATATCCTTGATTTAATTTATCCATAGTCCACGCAAGAACTGCTCGCGTCATGGGCCTCTCAAGTTAATCACGTATTTCTGATTAATCTATGATTTTTGTAAATTAATAATAAAAATCTAAATTTAAAAAAATAAATAATTTAAATTAATTAATATTTTTTAAGTACTTGAGTAATATTTTGACATCATTTTCTGTATCTACATTCAAATGTAAGTATTCGTCATCTACTACAAATTTTTTGGGAATAACTATTTCTCGTAATGGAGTCTCTGATTTTGAATTTATTACCTTACTGATATCCTCCCTTGACAAAATTAAAGGATGACCTCCTTTTCCATCTTTAGCAGGACATGATGTATATTTTATATTGATTAATTTTGATAATGTTGCATCAGAAAATCCAGGCCTATCAATTGGTACAACAATTACTCTAGAGTCGGTAAGTAATTTTTCTTCAAGATAATTTAATCCTAATTTTAGCGAGCCTGTCCGACCTAATTCAGGATTTTTATTTATTATTACTTTTACTGATTGAAAAGATTTATTAATTTCATCAAATAATTCTGTATTGGTAATTATTATTATTTCTAAATGAAATTTGCTTAGTTTGTTAACTATATATTTAATTAAATATTCTCCATTAATATCTATTAATGACTTAGGTCTTCCAAGCCTTTTACTGTGGCCTGCAGCCAGTATTATACAAAATGGAAGTTTAATATTCGACATATGGGCTCCGAGTACTTTGTTTAAGAAACTACAAAAAATAAATATATAATATATCCAAGAACCATCGTAAATCCTATTTCTTTACCAATTTCTTTGTTACTAAACAACATTGCACATACCAACCCTGAAGAAAATAATAGAATCCATATATCTCTTTCTGCAAAACTAGAATCGATAATTATTCCTCCTCCATAGATTGCAGCAATACCCAATATTCCCAAAATGTTCATCACGTTTGATCCCAAAACATTTCCCAATGCAACGCCTCCTTGCCCCCTTAGAGCAGAAATCACCGTAACAGCAAACTCTGGTAATGAAGTCCCAAGAGCGATGATAGTTAAACCAATTACAGATTCATTTAATGAATATTTTACCATGAATCCTTCTACTCCTTCCATTAATAAATTAGCACCAAACATAACCATTAATCCTCCAGAAAGTAGTGCAATTGATGCAGAATAGGAATTATTGGCCAACCACGAATCAGGATTCTCCTCAGGAATATCTAGATTTTTAGCATGATTATATGAATAAGCATAAAATGTAATCAATAATATAAGCATAAATAATCCAATAAACAATGGTATTTCCCCATATAGGGCCGCTATTACCAAAATTAAAGTAGCCACTAAAACAGCCATTGCATCTCTCCTTATTCCTCTTCCAGGAGATTCTGAAGCACCTAGAATTGCCGCAGTACCAAGAACCAACATCACATTCGAAATATTTGATCCAATTATTCCGCCAACAGCAATATCTGGAGTTCCTTCATCTAATGCTTTCAAAACCACAGCAAGTTCTGGCAGAGAAGTTCCAATAGCTACAATGGTAAAACCGACTAAAAGCGGAGGGATATTTAATTTAGTGGCTAAAGTAACTGCCCCCTGGACAAAAACTTCGGCACCGGAAATTAACAATATGAAACCTGCAATAATGAGTAACTCATCTGCCATCTGTAAACTAACGGGAGCGCCCCCTACTCAAGACTATTTGCTAATTACTGAGTGCATAAACTCCTAATATGCCTAATTACTAAGTCATATGTGGGAATTGTGTAATCTTCCAATGGAGGGGAAAATGGTACTGGAGTATCTAAAGCCCCTATTACTACTGGAGGAGATTCTAAATTCCAGAATGTTTCTTCTAGGATTCTACTTGAAATCGTGTGAGCTAAACCGCCAGTCCACTGGGACTCTTGTAAGACTATTAATCTAGAAGTTCGACATACAGATTGAACGCAAGTTTTGGAATCGAAAGGCAATAATGTTCTCAAATCTATTACTTCTACTTCTATTTTTTCTTTAGCTGCATGTTTAGCAGCTTTCAATGCTACATGCACCATTGCACCCCACGTAACAATTGTAATATCTGTCCCTCCTCGAATAACTCTGGCTTGACCAATAGAATTTTGCCCATTCGAGAGTCTTTTGTGAACAGATTCAGTATCAACTAATTGATTAATATTATCGCCCCATCCAGTAATTCCTCCTCGTAATCCATAAAGTCCTAGATGTTCTAAGAATACAACTGGATCAGGTAATGCATGCCCCTCAATTAGCATATCAAAAGCATCTTGAGGATTACTGGGGAATACAATAATTAGGCCTGGATCATTACAAAACCATGATTCAATCATATTTGCGTGAAATGGGCCACTTCTAGTTTTTCCACCCAAAGGTATTCTTACAGTCAAAGGAACGCTTGCACCCCATCTCCAACGTAATTGTGCAGCATTATTCACCAATGCATTCATTGCAAGTGCTGCAAACCCTCCAAATTGAATTTCTGCGATGGGCCTCAAACCCCCTAATGCGGCACCAGTTGCAGAGTTGATTATTATTGATTCTGATAGTGGCATATCGAGTAATTTATCAGAATGTCCTTTTGCTTTTAATGATAAATTCATACCAAATGCACCTGCAATTTCCATATCTTCGCCCATAAAAATAATATTTTCTGAATATATATCCGCTAAAGCGACCATAGAATTTTGAATTGCACGGCTAAATGTCCAAGAATTTGAGGCATCGGAAAATTTGATCAAATATTCTCCTGGCCTTAACGGTGATAGAATTTTTTGACTAGTAGATTTTAATCTCTCAATTTGTTGAGTATGAGTTGGAGCATCAGTTAGAGAGGTAATTCCTTTTGTAACAGTATTTGCCTCTGGCCAAGACATATGTTCCATTTCCTTACGCGAATTTTTAACATATGTTTCTTCCTTTGATTGTATATTTTCCAACTCTTTCTCATTTACCCCTAGAGAAATCAATAAATTATGGTGATTTGGTATAGGATCTTTTAATGACCAATAATTAAGAAGATCGCGTCCCACATAACCTGGAGGATTGCCTGAAATCGCCCCCAAATACAAATCATCATGATGGTGTGCGTGGCCGCATCCCCTCATAGTTTCGACATGTATCAAAGTTGCACCCCCTCCATCTAATGAAAATTCCCTAGCCACTGCAGTAGATGAGAAAAATTGTGCAGGATCGGATCCATCAATTGTCCATGATGGGATTCCCATTGCGATGCCTTTGTCTCCGTAGGTTTCCGAACCTGATTGACTTGCAGAAAACGTATCTAAGGCTATTTGATTATTTTGTATCATATAACATATTGGGAGGCCCCTTGCTCCGGCAAAATTCATTGCTTCCCAAAATTCTCCACTGCTACTACAACCTTCTCCAACTGGTGCTAAATGAAACCGGTCTCTGTGTAATCTACTCGATGCCAATGCAACTCCAGTCAATGTAGCACTTGCAATAGGTAAGGGTGCAGTTGGAGGCAAAATTCCTTTTTCCCAGTTTCCAATATGCAAATCTCTACCTCCATAGCCAGAATGCCCTCCATCCATATAGGATCCAGATTTACCCATTTGTGCAGAAAATATTTCTAATGGAGTTTGCCCCATTGCTAGAGCTAAGCCAGTATCTCTTATCATAGGGGCTATAGCATCAGGAAAATCAATATTTTCTGAATTTTCATCATAATTATTCCTGAGTGCTGAAGCACAGGCTACAATACCTTCTTGCCAAGTTGAACGGAAACCTTTGCCTGTAAATTTACCGCCATCAGGTAGATGTATTCCATTTGTATAAAGGTCTTTCAAGTGATCATCTAGAATTCGAGTTCTTAGCATCCATTTTTGCCAAGTTAATCTTTGATTCATTGTTATCGAATTTTTATGAGCCAATCTTCTAAGACATAATGATATATCTATTAAAAATCTAGAAGCCCTTCTTTTTAAAAATAAATTACCATCTCTTCGAGGTATAATTTCGCTTTCTCCAAGATTTAGAAAAGAAGGATTGAATAATCTTTCTTCCAACGCTTTGTCGAGATTTTTAATAAAATTAATAGAAAAGTTATGAAATTCTTGACCATTGAATTCGTCAATAAGATTAGATTTACTCCATGATTCAGAAATTAAATTTAGATGACCATCATGTCTTTCTGCAACAAATCTCAATAATTCATTTATAACCTCATTTTTACTTAATTTACTCGTAAATAATAAGGCTTTTTTAGGAATCCATGATTCGCCCCAAATAGTTGGCATTACACTTTGCTTAGAATCCAGTGGCTTGTTGTCTAAGGGATCAATCTCCAAAGGTTTTTTATTTCTCTGATTTATTTCCTGAGATAATTGTTCATTTGTAACTGTCATGGGCCTTTCCCATATATTTACACTACGATTTCTCCCTTGACCAGTATTTGATCTATCAATTGTTACTCTCGCCCTAGTATGGCATTTTTCACATTGTCTGTCCAATTTTATAGTACTTTGATTACGAGTTTTCCAAATTTGATAATTATCACAAAATGGACATTGCCAAATGCCATGCCGGGCCACCACCATACGCCTCGCAATCGATACTTATACAACAAATGTTCGGTTAACTGGTAATTATTATACCGCAAATATTTTAATTTAACAATAATATTCATAGATATTACAATTTTAAAAAATAATACCACTATTAAAGCAAGTACTTGTAATTATAATACCACAATTAATATTTTTTTACATTTGAATCTATAGTATCTGACCAACTTAAGATCCCACCTTTGAGATTAAACACTGCATTTTTCTCCCAACCAGAATTAAAAAGAAGTCTTTGTACGGCTGCAGACCTTACCCCTGACCTACAATATATTACTAAATCTACATTTTTTGGTATTTCTGAAAATCTATCTGAAACATTTGAATGCTCGATTCTCAAATTAGTTCCAGAAATACTTGCTATTAGTTCCTCATCCGCCCTCCTAACATCCAAAAGGAAAGGGCGCCAACCATTTTCTTTTTTATTTTTAAACTCAAGTGGCGTAATTTCTAATGGATTATTTTCATCATTACTCATACAATATTCAGCCTCCAACGACAGTTCAGTAACCAATGGCCTAGAGGCATTGGCATTAAATTTTAGTATCCTTGAAGACATATTTAAAGCGTTAAAAACTAATAATTTACCAGATAAAATATCTCCAATTTCAAGAATTATCTTGATAGCTTCCGTAGATTGTATAGAGCCGATGATTCCAGGAAGAACGCCAAGGACGCCTGCTTCTGCGCAATTTGGGGCTAGCTCAATAGGTGGCATTTCAGGAAATAAATCCCTATAATTTAATCCCTTTTCCAAATTAAAAACTGAAACTTGCCCTTCAAATTGATGTATGCTACCAAATATCCAAGGTTTACCTAATATTTCACAGGCATCATTAATTAGGTACCTAGTCGTGAAATTATCAGTACCATCAATTATTATATCAAATTGATTAATTATATGTAATGCGTTGGCCATATTAATTCTTGAATTAAATGTCGTAATTGAAATTTCAGGATTTAGATCTAATAACTTTTCCTTTGCCGATGATACTTTAGAAATACCTAAACTTTTAGTTCCGTGAATTACTTGCCTTTGGAGATTTGTAATTTCAACAATATCATCATCTATTATTCCTATTTTTCCAATTCCTGCTGCTGCCAAATATAATAAACAAGGAGAGCCTAAACCTCCAGCTCCAACAATTAATATTGATGAGTTTTTTAATTTCTCTTGACCTTTTACTCCGACTTGGGGGAGAGTTAGATGCCTAGCATACCTAACCTTTTCAGAATTGGACAATGGTTCATTCATGGTTGGCGCATATGGTGGCTAAATTTGTTCTCTTCGGTCAAAGTAATAAAAAAATAATCATAATATAAATATCCTCAGAGAGGCTACAAACCAGCCAGTAATTCCCCATGTCTTAGCGATTTTACTTGCAACTACCGGATCTATATCTAATTTTAAAAATTGATTTAAAATTCTCTTTATGTAGTTTTGACCTAACGGATTATCGGCACGTGGAATCTTTCTAAATTTTCTTTCCATATCTGTTAAAATACAATAGCCATCTCTGATAAACCAACAAAATTCTGTTAAGCCATAGAGAATAAATACTCCCCACCACATCCATTCATATGGCCCAATCCACATAAATGCACAAAAAATAGTAATAAATAGATGTACTAAATAGAATATATCTGCTATCCTATTATTTATCCAACTTATTTCAGTTTCACTTGACAATTGTGCACCCCTAATGCTGATCTTCTAACCATTTTTCAGCATCCATGGCTGCTTGGCAGCCCATTCCTGCAGCAGTAATAGCTTGCCTATATCTTGTATCGACTACATCGCCTGCTGCAAAAACGCCCTGGATATTTGTCATCGTATGCTCTTTGGCGAGTATGTATCCTGTTTCGTCAATCTCAATTTGCCCCTCTAAGAATTTTGTTATTGGCTTATGCCCTATAGCAATAAATGCCCCAGAGCAATATATTTCTTCTATTTCTCCGCTCCTCGTATCTTCAAGAATTGCTCCTGATAGTCCTTTTTCATCAGAATTCCATGATTTTATAGATTTAAATGTCTTGATCTCAATTTTAGGATTATTAAATGCTCTTTCATACATCACTTTTGAGGCCTTAAAATTATCACTACGATGAATTATAGTCACTTTACTTGCAAATCTGGTCAAGAATGTGGCCTCCTCCATAGCTGAGTCTCCACCACCGATTACAAGTACCTCATCATCCCTAAAAAACGCACCATCGCAGGTTGCGCAAGTACTGATTCCTCTCCCTTTTTGCTCTTCCTCTCCTTCTGCTCCTAACCAGATTGATTCAGCACCAGTGCAAATTATTATCGATTTAGACTGGAAAATTTCTCCTTCAACCCAAACCTTGAATGGCCATTCAGAAAAATTAACCTTTTCTACATTTTTATCTTCGACCTCTAAACCAAATTTTTCAGCCTGTTCACGGAGTTGTAGCATCATTTCCGGGCCACCAATACCTTCAGGGTATCCGGGGAAATTTTCAATATCCGAAGTAAGCATAAGTTGCCCCCCGGACATATATCCAGCAAACATCAATGGATCGAGTAACGCCCTAGCGGTGTAAAGGCCTGCTGTATAACCTGCTGGGCCGGAACCTATTATAATCACATTACGTATATTGTCAGCCATGTAATATCCAAAGGGGATTGTCTTTTGAACATTGACTAAAAAAATTATTTTGACATCTCTACTATTGCATTTACTGCAGCCCTTGCATGAGGCTCTAATCTTGGAGAAATATGCTCTTTAAGGGCGCCTGGACCTATGATTCCTAGACCTATTGGCTTACCATATTTTAATTGGATATCAATTATGGATTTTATTACTGCTTGGCCCATTACTAAACCATGTTTAGTTTCCCCCTTCTCTATTATTCCCAAAGTTATTGCAGCATTTAAATTACCAGAACTCAACATTCTATCTAGTGTGAGAGGAATTTCCATCGCTCCGGGAACCCATTTTATCTCAGATATCTCAATATCTTGAATATTAGATTCATCTTTAGCATAAACCAACATTCTTTCGATTTGTTTTTTATGAAATGAAGTACAAACGATACCTATTTTCATCATATCACCTTTTTTCAAAACGTGGTTGATTTTTTAGCATCTTAGATACTGTTGCCACCACTGCTTGAGTCATTGAATCAATTTCTATATTTACTTTACTACCTTTTATTTTTGATTTAATTGTAGTTCTTTCCAAGGTTTCTGGAATTAGATGTATAGAAAAATAATCATCATATACTTCGCCGATAGTTAAACTAATTCCATCTATTGCAATATATCCTTTTTCCATAATAAAGGGATTTAATTTATTATTTATTGATATTTCTAAGTCTACTCCTTCGCCAATTTTTTCATAATTATTAATCCATGCAGTACTCATTATATGACCTGATAATATGTGCCCTCCTAATTCATCACCGATTTTCAATGCCCTTTCTAAATTTACTTTATCTCCTGCTTGTAAATTTCCTAATGTAGAACGTTCTAAAGTTTCTTTTATAGCATCAAATGTCACAATGGTGCCTATTTTTTTAACCACAGTCATGCATACGCCATCGATTGATACGCTAGCTCCATTTTCTAAATTATTACTTCTTTTTCCCATATCTATAGAGATGCTGTTGATAGTTTCTTTTTTTTCAATTATGGATACAGTTCCAATTCCTTGTATGATGCCAGTAAACATACTAATCTTCCTCGTATGGTCCAACTTCATTACTTGGCCAAATATCTAAAATTTTTGCAATTATTTTTCTTGTTCCATCTAAGTCATCGGAAAGTCCTTCAACCCTTAAAACCTCAATTTTATCATATCCGTGTTTTATTAGACCGGATTTTATCGAAGAAATTGAATGTTTCTGATCATATCCCAATGCTATTTTATCTGGATTTATGGACTTTAATATCTCAAAAATTGGAACTTCTGGAGGATTCCCGATTATAGATATATCCACAGGTTTTAACCCTCCAACCATTCTACATCTTAAGTCATGATTAGTGATAGGTTCATGTTTACGTTTTCTAACTGTTTCATCATGAGCAACCACAACTATTAATTCATCTCCAAGTGATTTTGCTTGTTCTAAATAGTGTAGGTGCCCAGCATGTAGTAAATCAAAAACTCCTACAGCCATAACAGTTACCAATTGAATCAATCCTTTTAATCTTAATTTATCTTAAAAGCTTCTAAGATATCTTTTCCCATTAACATAGGGATATCATGATTTTTCGCATATTCCATTGCATCGGATACAGATAATGCCCCATCTCCATCCGGCTGTAACATTTCTGCACCAATGGTACATGCAGGAAGACCTGCTAAACGTGCTATTGAAACTGCTAGTTCAGTATGGCCTTGCCTAGAGCTTAATCCGCCCGGAGATTCACGACAAAGAGGTATGTGCCCAGGGGTACGAAATTCATCACCAAGTAATTTCATAGCATCCTCATTGCTTGCATTTGAAGATAATAATTCACTTGCCAGTTCTCCAAATCTACGAGTTGTCAGTGCACGATCTTTGTCAGTTATTCCAGTGAAGGTTTTTCTATGATTCAATGAGAGCGTGAATGCAGATTTCGAATCATATCTTAAATCATCAGTTATAAGTTCGCCCAATACGGGATTGGTTTCAACTAATTTGGGATTTGAATGAATATCTTGTAACCAAGGTAATCCAAATAAGTCGCCAATTTCATTTCCTATTGCAAGAAAAAGTAGACCACCACAATCCTGCCTTAATCTTCTAATTATTTTTGGAGTTGCGCATGATGCAGGCCATAAAAGATCTGTTTCTTGCTCCCTAAATGAAGAGTCAAAAATCATTACGGGATTTCCCTTTGAGAATGCTTCAACCGCCGCGGCTATAACTGACTCCATGACCTCCGGAGGACGTCCACATACCAATTCTTTTCGGTCAGAAAGTATCAATTCAGAATGGCTCTTCGGTCCATCATGGTTAAAATGATTCAAGTTAAAGTTCCCCTAAAAATAGACTTGGCTGGAAGTTGGACCGATATTCAACCATATGCATCTGATTTTGGCGGTGAAGTAGTTAATTTTGAAATTAACGTCAATATCAATTGTGAAATAGAAGTTGAAAATGGAAATTTAAAAAAAGTAAAATATTCTACTGAAATGCCTATTGATTTAGAGCTAAAAACAACTAATGGAGTTGATTTTGAATTTTTAACAACAATAACTGAAGGAATTAAATCTTTGGAGTATCTCAATAAATTTACTCATGAATTAGAGAATTTAATAAAAAACACTGGAAATATTCATGAGCCATGGATAAATTCTAGAGGTGGATTTAATCATACTTTATTTCTAGGTAAAGAGATTGAGCCCATGCCTTTTGAACCTATGAAATCGTCAAAAAATTGGTTAAAAAAACATTTTATTATCATTTATAGCGATATTGAGAATAACACAAATGAAATCCATAAAGATGTGTGGAATAGGTATGAAAATAAAGATGAAGAAGTTCTCAAAGGTTTACACTGTTTAAGGGCGGCAGCTAGAGTAATGGCCAATGGCCTTCAAAAAGACCGTAGGGAATTGGTAGTCAATGCACTAAAAGAAATATCTGCAGGTATTGATTTGATAAGTCCTGAAATTCATAGACCATTTAGAGGTGTGATGGATCCATTGGTCAATAATAAAAGTGTAATAGCATGGAAGGCGCTTAGTTTAGGCGAAGGAAAAACATTAGGGATATTGTGTTCACCAAATGGAAAGGAAGCCACACTAGAGAGAATTGAGGAAATGGGATGGCAGAATATAGAATGGGACTACAACGAACATGGGATAAAAGTAGTTAAAAAATAATTCATATATCAAAAATATCTAACTTTGGGATACCAAGTATCAAACGTCTTAATATGTCCGTACTTATTATGATGCGCCGTAGAGGGTTTTTGGCTTCAGTGCTCATCATAGTTCTGATAGTCCCTCTGGCTTCATCTTCAATATTGCCATCTAAAAAAACAGATGGCGGACTAGATGCTGACGGAGAATGGCAGAGTAGTATGGAATCTGGCATCCACAACGATTGGTGGTTAGACTGGAGCAGAGATAAAAACAATAATATGTTAGATGATAGATTAGAATGGTTATTGGATCAAACCGCAGAAATTCAACAAAATTGGTGGAAAAGAGCACCTAATGGTAGTTCAAGAGTAATCGTAGATTATGATCATCACCCTAGTAATAAAGATATAGAGGCACTAGAGGATATTGGAGCAGAAGTAACATTTAGGCCAATTTATCTTGATAGTCTAATCATAACAATACCATTTGAACCTATTTTGGACCTAAATGGAGTTCGCTCATTACAAGGAGTTGTGATGATTGAAGATTTAGGATTGGCAGAACCAAATATGAATGAAGCAGTTCCTAATATGGGAGTAAATGGAGTTTGGGAAGATTTTGGATTAGATGGTACTGGTTCAACTATAGCAGTTCTAGATACTGGAATTAGAGGAGATCATGAAGGGCTAAATGATATGGATGACGACCCCCTAACATGCGTAAGTGAGCCCCCTGATCCTTTAAATCCAAATCCTCAACCAATATCAGATTGCGACCCGAAAATTATAGGATTTTTCGATGCAGTATTCACTGATGACGAACAAGATCCAGCATCATCTTATGATTCTGGGACACATGGCAGCCATGTTGCTGGAATTGCAGCCGGAAGTGGAGGAGGGCAAGTTGATCCAGTTAGTGGAATAAGATATATTGGAGCTGCCCCCGGTGCATTTCTAATAAATATATTAGCTTGCTGTGATGGAGATATTGAAGATATCATTCAAGGTGCAGAATGGGCCATAGAAAATAAAGAAAAATATGACATAGATATTTTGACGTCTTCACTTGGTGAACAACAAGTTGAGATTCATTTTGATAATGATGGCAGTTCAGCATGGAGTAGGCAGATGGATTATGTTGTTGAATCTGGAATAATTACCACATTATCTGCTGGAAATGAATTTGGAGGGGCTACTTTTGCTGGTTGCAATACAATCGATAGTCCTGGCGATGCAGAATTGCCAGTAACTGTTGGAAGTTTAGATAAAGATCTTGGTTTGGCAATTTATAGCAGTAGAGGATATACTTCTGATTTACGAGTTAAGCCCGATGTAGCAGTAATAGGGTCAAATATAATGGCCCCTGATGCAGCGACGAGTGATGGATATACGAGTAAATCTGGAACAAGTATGGCAACTCCTTTGATGGCAGGAATTGCGGCCTTAATGGTACAAGCAAATCCTGATTTAACTCCTGAAGAATTTAAAGATATCATTCGTGCAGATTCCATTGAAAGGGAGCTGGCCCTGCTTAATGACCCAGGATTAAATGATTGTAGCATAATTGAGACTAGGCCGGATAACGAATTTGGATACGGGCAAGCAGATCCTGTAAAATTTGTAGAATCAGCAGGAAGTATCGATCGTTCGCTCAATATTTCAATGGATATAGAGACTTTACAGGAAATAGGTAACCAGAGCTATATTGGAGGATTTTCATCTGGAGCAACGCCTGGGCAAGGAGAAGTCCAAGTAAGAGTTGGCGGAGGTATTTGGAAAGGTGCGGCTGATCTTACTGGAGACTGGAGTGAATGGAGAGTAAAACTTGAGCCACATGAACAATCTGGGAACTCTACAATATATGCAAGGTTAGTGATGAATGAAGATAGTATTTCTCCCGTGGATGCGAAAAGAGTCATACTTATTGATGGAATATCCAAAAGTGGAATTGTAAATGGAGAATTGATATCAATAGGATCATTTATCTTCTTTTTTCCGTTTATTATAGTCCTAGGAATATTAGCATATGTGATGATTAATGAACGATGGATAGATAAAATGAAGTCTAACAAGACATCCAATAATGTTGAATCAGTATCAAATTATTCAAAAATAGATATAAAATCATTTAACATATTTATTTGGTTTGAAAAAATAAATAAAGAATGGAACAATGGAGCGTCATTGATTGAGAATCAATTTAGAAGATATATTTCTTTGTGTGTTTTA
>JBKEHQ010000022.1:0-17046 GCA_046710875.1 Candidatus Thalassarchaeaceae archaeon | reverse complement strand
TAAATTATTTTCAAGAATGCGGGGGGCAGCATTGGGATGGCGACTGTTTTGTTTTTGATCAACGAGTTGCAGTTAATCCAAATCTAGAGGAAACCGAAATAGAAATGTGTTTTATATGTAGAGAACCGTTAACATTAGAAGAGCAAAATTCAGAAGAATATGTAATTATGAAACATTGCCCGTATTGTATAAATGAAAATAAATAGATAGCACATATTAACAGAGTTTATGTGTTTTGATTACTTCGAATTATAAAACATGTCCGAAGAAACGAGCATTGAGGAAATCTCCAATCAAGAGATTATCGATTCCATGTTAGTTTCTTCTCGTTCCATAGTCAGAACATGTATGGAAATTAGGAATCATGAAGATGTATTAATAGTTACAGATACTGAAACTTCAGAAATAGGTCGTTCTTTATATGAAGCTGCTTCTGAAGTTACAGATAGAGTTCTCCTGATAATGATGCCTCCAATGTTCAAATTGGGAAATGAACCCCCTAGTCCAGTAGCAGATTTAATGCGTCGTGTGAGAGTGGTATTAATTGCAACTAAAGATTCATTGACGCATACTAAAGCAAGAATTAATGCATCAAAGGCAGGAGTAAGAATCGCTTCAATGCCAGGAATTGATAAAAATATGTTTATTTCAGGCGGCATTACTGCAGATTACAATGCATTACTGCGAGAAATATCAGCAATGAATGCAATTTTTAGAAGACGAAGAGATGTACATATCACATCTCCATCTGGTACGGATATAAAATTTACAACTGGAAGTAGATGGATACTTGAAGATAATGGAATATGTAATAGGCCCGGGCAGATTACAAATCTACCTGCAGGAAGAATTTTTGTTTTACCTAAAGAGGGTTCAATGAATGGAAAAATTATTTTTGATGGATCTTGGGAAGGTAAATTATTGGAAGATAATATTGAATTTACAATAGATGATGGTTTGGTCACAGGAGTAAAAGGAGATTTGGAAATTAATGAGGTTTTTAAATTAGATAAAAATAGTACTAGAACATCCGATGGAGGCCTCATTAATACTGTAGCAGAGTTTGGTTTTGGAATGAATTCAAGAGCCAGGCTTGTAGGGAATAAACTTGAAGATCAAGTTGTTAGAGGTAATTCATATTTTAGTTTTGGAGATAATACTGCACTTGGCGGTAATTCAAATATTGGTTTACAAGTAAGGGGAGTAGTGCAAAAAACTAGTATCTACCTAGAAGATATTGATTTAGTCTTAGATGGTAAAATTATAGCAAAAAAAAGGTGAGGGACATAAAAAGAGCAATTTTATGGTGTAATGGTGATACTCCCTCAGAAGAGTTGGTTAATAGTTTGATAAACCAAAAAAGTATTGTATATGGAGTAGATAAAGGTGCAGATGTTGCTAATTCGATGGGAATAGTAATTCAAAAAGTATTAGGCGATTTAGACTCAGTTGACACCTCAAAATGGAATAATAAGTCTAAGAAAATATCTGATCAGGAAATTAGTGACTTAGGTAAATCTATCAGATACTTGGTAGAAAATAAAATCTATGAAGTAGATATAATAGGAATTGATGGAGGTAATCCTGAACATATTTTAGGAATATGGGGCAATTTAGTAGAGATGCCAGGTAATATCAAAATAAAATTACATCATGAACACAGAATTACAGAAAGGGTCCATCCGGATGAAGGCCAATTAGAAATTTTCATAAGTGAAGGAGAAGAGTTTTCTATTTTTGCATTGACACCTTGTAAAAATGTACATCTTACTGGTTCCAAATGGGAAATAAATGGAGATAAAATGGGATTATCCAGTAGAGGATTACATAACGTCGGATTAGGAAGAAAAATAAAAATCATTGCAGATGGAATAATTGTTTTGATAACTGAAAGGTAGGTTATTCAGTTTTTGGATTCATAGATAACATCATTGCAATTGGCCTTGTACGTGGATCGCTTTCTAATGCTAATTTCATGATAACTGCTAATGGCACTCCTAAGACCATTCCTAGAACACCCCATGCCCATCCCCAAAATGCTACGAGTAACAAAAGTACAATTGGAGACATATCTAGTCTTTTACCTGCTAATTGGGGCTCTACTAAACCTCCCCATAGTTGTTGATTTCCAATCAATAATATTATCAATAAAATAGCCGATCCCGGAGAAAGAATAATGAATCCCAATAAGATTGGGGGAATAACCGAAATTAGAGCACCGATGTAAGGTATAAAGTCCATCATGAAAGTAATAGATGCCCACAAAAACCAACCTGGAATTCCATAAGAATAAAGAATAAAGGCTGCAACTATTGCTTGTCCAAATGCAACAGTAGCCCTAGTTAAAACGTAGATATTTATGCTATCTGATGATGCTTCGGCAAGTTTGGTAATCTTCTCTGAATCCTCTGGATAAGCAGCTTTGATACGTTTTGGAAGTGTTTCTGATTCGAGTATAATGAATAAAAGAAATATCAATACTGTGACTGAACTAGCCGTGAAACTTGCTAAAGACCCTACAAGTCCGGTGGCAAAGGTTTCGATTTTTTCCACAGTTATTAAATCAATAAGCGCCGGAGCACTGAATGAAAATCCTAATAGTGATAAATCCTCAAACCATAAAATTTTATCGCTTAATTTAGCAGAAAGAAATGGGACCTCATCAGTAAAAGTTTGCATATTAGAGAATAAAACATTAGAAACAATAAGTAAAACTCCAATAACTATTGTAACAAATGCACCGTAGGCTAAAAATGGATGCCCACCAATTTTTTCTTCCAGCCATTGTGCTGGTGGCCTTATGAGGAAAAATAGTAAAATTGCAACTACCAATGGCTGTATTATAGATTCAAGATGCTTTATGGCTAAAACTGAAACGAATAACATGATTGCTATATTTGATGCAGTATTAAATTTTAATTTTCCTAATTTTACTTGCTCGGACATACTATCACCCCTACGAAGAAGAGTTTTCGCATCAAGTTTTTCATCATATAATAATTTTATTTGATATTATCGCCATATATTTTTAGAAATTCTAATGCATTTTTTTTGAATGTAAACTTATCAATTACTAAACGCCTTCCGGCTTGTCCTTTTATGGAAAGATTTTCTTTAGATTGTAATTCATTCAAGATGGTTTCAGAAATAGAATCGGTGTCTCCCATTATAAAAAGTCCCCCAACATTTTCATCAACCATTTCAGGCAATGGTCCATGATTTACAGTCACTACTGGAGTAGCAGACGCCATTGCTTCAAGGGGAATTAATCCTTGGCCTTCATAATAAGAAGGGTAAACTACTAAGTCTGCACAACGATATAATGTTGCTAGATCATCGAATTTCATACTTGATTCAATAAAAACCGAACCTTCTAAACCTAATTTTTTTGCTTTTTTGAGCAATCTTGATCTTAGAGCGCCTCGCCCAACAATTACTAACTTTGTATCAGGGGATATAATTTTTACTTTAACAAATGATTGCAATAATATTCCAAATCCTTTCCTTGCTGCTAAACGACCTACTGCCAATAATAAATTAGATTTTTCAGTTAAATTATATTTTGCACGTATGGATTTATTAATTAAAATTGAATCTTTATCATTTATATCTAAAGGTATGAACATATCTGTATCAACACCCCAATGAATAACTTGGCAATTCCAATTTTTGGGAGGACTATATCTATCCATGAAATCAGATTTAGTTGAAAAGGAATTTGGAACACAAACATCTGAGTAATTTATGGCTATATTTTCAAAATTAGCATATCTTTTGGCTGTAATTCTCATTATTAAATCATTAGGATTGGCCCAAACTGCTGATTCCTTATGTTTTGATGCGAGAAAAAGTCCATCTCTCTCTCCTAGCCATGTACCATGTAATGAGGAAATTATAGGTGCAACCTCTTGCTTACATATCTCAAATTGTCTTTTATCCCATGAAATCATTGGGCAGTGTAAATGAACAATGTCAACAGGGTCTTGTAAGTTTAACTTTTTTAATGCTTTAAGCGCATTTCTACCATAAGAACGTGTAAACTCCATTGGAATCTTTTTCCAAGAAACTTCAATAACATTTACGCCATTTATTTCAGGTGCCTTGTTGGGCCCTTTGCGAGTTATAATAGTTATTTTATGCCCTAAATTAGCTAATGCAAAAGAAAGATGGTATACTGTAGACCCCATTCCACCCCATCTTGGAGGATATTCTGCAGACAACATTGCGACATGCATGGCTATACCTTGACATGCCCTAGAATGTATTCTTTCAAGATAATATTGGTAATTTAGCAATAGCATCATTCAAAATGTATGCCTTCTTCCGTAGGGGCGATAGATATGGGAAAAGTATTACCTGTTCATGTTACTGTAGTAATCCCTACACGTAATGAAGAAGAAGCGATTGTAGATACCATACGATCAGTACCTAATGACGGTTGGTGTGAAAAACTAGATTTTTTAATCATTGATGGAAACTCTAGCGATAAAACTAGAGAATTAGCAGAAGGTGAAGGTGCAGATGTTTATCTAGAAAAGAGAAAAGGATATGGCCGGGCATATAAAACAGGATTTTCAATGGCCCGTGGAGAAATAATTGTTACCATGGATGCAGATTGCACATATCCTGGAGAGGAAGTTCCTAACTTAGTTAGAAAATTGATAGATGATAACTTAGAATGGATAACATGTGACCGATTAACTAAGGCTGAAGAAGGAGCAATGTCTGGAATGCATAAATTTGGTAATTGGGCTTTAGCTACTACTGCAAGACTATTATTTTGGTATGGAATTAAGGATTCTCAAAGTGGCATGTGGGTATTTAGAAAATCTATATTCGACAATGAAAAAGTAAGGCCAAAACATGATGGAATGCCGCTGTCACAGGAGTTTAAAATCAGGGCAAGAAGATATTTGAAGAAGAATAAGACACTGGAAATTAGTGTCCCATATAGAGTTAGAGTTGGGCCTGCAGAAATTAACACATGGGGGGATGGTTTACTCAATCTTAGAAGTTTATTTTGGCTAAGATTTGGAATATTTGGTAAGAGTACTAAATGGGGAAAAGAAGATTAAATATTTTTCTCATTATCAAATTCCTTATCTAATTCCCTTGGATCAAAACCTGACCAAGATTCAATTAATTCTAAATCTTTAGAAATTTGGATACGTCTTTTATTTACGTAAATTATTCCTAAGGTAATAAAAATAATCATAAAAATCACAATAATAGGTAATGCAGCATTAAAAAACCAATCTAGTGAATCGCCCTCACCTTCTTTCAATATTGGAATTATTTCGATTTGAGATTGGCTTACTGAATCTCCATCGATTGCCCACACTTCAACTCTAACATAATTACCTTCTGATTCTTGCCAATTAGTTCTATAGGTCCATATATCGTCATTAGCAACTTGATCACTACCTAATCCATCGTCCCTCAAAGTGAAAGCAGTAGATATTCCCCCAGCAGTCGTTTCTCCGTTGACAAAATTAGTGGTACGATCTGCATCTTCTAAAGTAACATAAATATAAACCTCAGTTGGCTTACTATTTTTAATGGAATCGACGGAAATTATCAAATCTCTTAAAATTGGATAACTAGAGCCAATGGTTAGATTTACAGAAGTAATATCTTGAACACCCCTAGAATCCTGAACCATTAAGTTGATTTGAATAATTCCAGGATTAAAATTAAATAGGACTTCTTCCGTATCTCCAATTATTGTTCCATTATTTAAAAACCATTGATATAATATTATATCATCATCATAATCATACGATTCTGATGCATTCAATTCAACTTTTTGACCTGGAGGAATATATTGGCCATTAGTTAGTTTAGAAATTTCTGCTGATGGTGCAGACTCTAATACAAAAATAGATTGATAGTATGTCCTTTGCATTAAATTTTCATCTACTAGAGTTATAGTTAATTTATGATTTCCTGCAATTAAATAATCATTATACCAGTAATTTATGCTCTTATTTTCTAAAATAATACCCATTAAATCAGAATGAATACTGACTGTAAAATAATCGCCATCTGGATCAAAGGAATTTCTAAAATCAAATAAAACTGGAGAATTTGAAAGGACCTCAATATCAGGAGTTGGTGAAGCTAAAATTAATAATGGAGCAGATTCATTAATTAGTATATTGATTGAATTACTAATAACTTCCACACTTCCATCATTTATTATTAATGAAATATTGTGATTTCCGGCAGGCAATCTGGATTCAAAATTCCAATCTGTACCTATTGGCTCTGCTAATTTATCACTGACCCATATGATGCTAACTAAGTCATTACTAGAGGTTAATGTTGGATTGCACAATAAGTTACTTCCATTATTTGGTAATTCATTACATGAAACATCCCAATCGCCAGAGCCATTAGCATCAAATTTTATTAAATCTCCTGACTCCAACATTAATCCATCATTTGAGATATTTATTAGAGCAATCGGAGGAGAATTAAGTACTTCTAATTCAATAGAATCATATGACCAGTTACCAAAATGAATGGGTTGATCATCTGAAACTTTTAGCATTATATTGTGAATTCCCTTAGATAAATTTCCTGACCATTCGATATCTACAGATGATGTTATTCCTGATGATAAGGGTCCATCCAAGTTACTAATAAATTCGAATTTAATCTCATCACCTTCGGGATCTATTGAGGATGTACCATCGAGTTTGACAAAACTAGAAGATGTATTATTTACCCTAATTATTTGTAAATCGGCAGTGGGCATTTCATTAATTAAAACAATATCAAATGACCATTGCCTACTTGGATTTATTCCGTCTGATGCGTAAATAGTGATTGTAAATTGGCTTGGAGCTCCTATGAATGAACTAATAATCTCTAATGGACAAGATGGTTCTTTATCAGTAAATACTTCAGAATATTCAAGATATGAAACTTCAATCCAACACCACAAGTCATCTCCTTCTGGGTCGTAAGTGCCTTGTAGCATGATGGTTAAATTTGCTGTTTGTCCGAGATATAAAACACCCCATGATTCTATGGAAGGTTGCGTTTCAACCGAAAGAATGGGTGCAAGATTTTGTAATTCGATTTGCCTACTTTCATTAGTACATTGACTAGTTATATCGCATACTTCCAAAGTGATGACATGTAAGCCGTCACTTAAGAGGCAAATTCCTGAAAAATAATCATAATTAGCCCTGAAAAAACTCCTATTATCATTTATCTCAAAAATTTCTTCAGAGTTACAACCATTCAATATATTGCCATCTAAACTACTAGTCCAAGAATAATTCAATACATCGTTATCTAAATCCCATGAATTACTAGCATCAAATATAATTTCACTATTCGATGAATAGATTAGATTCTCTTCTGGAGATTCCCAAATGATAAATGGTGCCTGGTTTGAAATATCTAACCTACAGATTATTGATTTATCAGAGTCCAATAAGAAGGATGCTGTATCATTATGCACTCCGTCATAATCACATCCAGAATTTACAGTATTATTTCCCGACCATCCTTGATCATTTGTCCAGCGCATACCTACGAATGGCCCATAATTAGAACGCCCAGAGTATGGCATAAGGGCAATAATATCATTTTCATAAAAATCAAAGGAAAAGTTAATTGCAGCGTACGGGATATTCATAAAATTTTGATTAATTGTTTGTAAATCTATATTCCACATTATATCAACAATATTTTCTGAATCTTCAGCATTTGAGAGGAAAATTTCTGATGATGAAATCCATCTAATATGATTATCAGACATTAAATTAAATGAGTTATTGATATCATGGTCCTGCATTAGTATGGAATTGGTAAAATTAATTGCACTATTGGAAAAAACTGGTTGGACATTATTGCATCTAAGTGTAGTGTTAGAAACAATTAATTCTTCATGATTGGCAATAAAGAAACAATTTTCATCATATCCTGATATTTCACTATCTAAAATTGAGGAAGATGTGACTCCTTTTGCTGACCAACTGAGGCCATTATTTTGGCCATTTATGATTAAATTGTTGATATTAGCATCTACCTCAATCATTTCTATTGCAAAATCACTATTATTATCATATATTTTAACATCATCAAGGATTATAGTTCCAAAATATGCAACGTTGGAATTATCTATATTCAAAGAAGGAGATGAAATTGAATCTTTAATTGTTATTGAATTTAGTTGTAAATCAATACTATCCCTAACAACTATTCCATATTTATCTCCAGAAGAGGCGCATGAATTGCAACTAGTATTTTTCCCTCCGCTCATAACTATATTCGATTCACGAAAAAGAATACCTGCACCATCTTCCGGATTGGATTGATTTAATCCGTTATGAATAGTAGATACATTAGAAATTTCTACATTTGCTGAATCATAAATATATATACCATTTTTTGTATTATTTTGACTCACTATGGAATTTACTCTAGGATGAAATTCACGAAAATCAATACCATTTCCACCATTATTTGATGCGGACCAATTATCTCCTATTACTCCACCTTTCATCATTAAAATACCAGGTCCTGAAGAATTATTAACTATTAAATTATTAACTATTGCGGGACCTTTTGTTGACCAACTAGAACTACGAAAATAGAGTCCTGCACGATCACTCATTGCAGAGTTGAATGATTGTTTACCATTATTCAAAAATACTGCATTTTCTATTTTTGTAGAAGAGTCGATCATGTATCCTCTAAGTCCAACAACCGGATTATCTGCTATAATTAATCCATCAATATTTACTCCACTAGTGTTTAAATCGAATGCTGCATAACCTAGACCGGGGGTTTTGGCATTTGGGCCGCCCGTTCCCCTTATCTCTAAATTATTGAAAATAGCGTTGGTTGGTAAATTGAAATATTGACTATGGTTATATTGCTCAACCATAACTCCCCTATATTGACTATTTTCGATTATTAAATTTGAAAAAGATGGCCTAGTTATCCAACTTGGAGTTTGATGCCTTACGAATACCCCATTATCTGCACGATTGATATTGACATCAGTAATTAATGGTATTGAATCTTCTACCCAAATTCCTGCAGGAACAGAAAGCGTTGCTCCAGTGATATTTGAAATATTTATATTTGAAAATAATCCTCCAGAATTGCCCCAAAAATTAATTCCTCGAGTCATTACGCCAATTATATTAATTCCATTTATAATTGGGGCAGAATTATCACCTATCGATAATCCAATTCCATATCTCCATGATGTAGATATTGCATGTACGTCTTGGCCGCCTTGTTCGATTGTTAAATTTGATATTATTGGGGAAGCTCCATCGAATAAATCAACACCTACATTATCGGCATTTATTATTTTTAGATTAGAAATTACAGGATTGCTACCATACATCGTGATTCCATACTTAGAATCAGTTATTGTTAGATTATCAATTATAGAATTAAGGCCATAGCTTGATGCATTGAATACAATGCCATTATGGTTACCATCTAAAGAATCTAATATAACTGGAGAGTTGATTGAGCCTTCGATATTAATTCTCCCATCAATAATAATTTCTTTATCATCGCCTAAAAAAATACTGGTACCTTCTTGAACTATCAGGATTTGCCCAGTTTCAACATTGTAACTATCATTTAAGAAAACTGATCCAGACCATACAGTTGTTGATTTTATATTAAGAGAAGCGTTAACGGGTATGATACTCATACTAGAAATTAACATAATTAACACGAGTAGGATTGCACGTCTTTTACAAACCAAGGGATGTACGTGCATATTTTAGCGGCTCAATTAGACTATGTAATATCTTACACATAGTGATTATTGTATATCTCTTTAATCGTAGAAGTCATAAGCACATATTGAGGGGACGTGTTTGTATAAGTATGAGTACAGCTTTTGTTTTAATTAGGGCGGCCCCAGGAAGTGAGAGAATTGTATATCAAAAACTTCTAGAAATTGAAGAAGTAACTGAAACGCATGTTGCATATGGAGAATATGATTTAGTAGCAAGAATTGATTTTGAAGATGAAAGAAAAATGGCCAAGACATTGATTGGAGTCATGAGAGCAATCCCTGGAGTTCAACATACTGAAACTTTAATTGCAGTGGAGGCTGAATAATGGCAGTTGGATTTGTGTTAATTACTACAGAGCCCGGTAAAGAAATTGAAGTGCGTGAAGCAGTTAGTAAATTTGAAACCGTAGTCGGGCAATGGATTGTTTTTGGAATGCATGACCTATTTGTAAAAATTGAAGCTGACGACGAATCAGAACTTACTCGATGTATAATCCAAGACATAAGAAATCTACCAGGTATTTTTGAAACTCGCACACTAATTGGTACTGAAATATAATTATACTAGATTAGATATAAGTTTCAATAGTTCATTTGCTGCATTACTGCATTCTGCAGATTTAAATTTACCCAATGCTTCTCTCCAATGAGATAGTTTCTTTTTTGGCTCCAAAATACCTTTCCAATACCATTTTTGAGCAGATAGTCGCCTATAAGTTGCTATGTCTTCTGGTAAATATTCCTCAGAAATTTCTGAATGCAGTTGAATTATCCATTCAGGATATTTTGGCCCTGATGCTTCAAGAATAATATGAATTAAACTTAATTTATTTAGTAAATTATATGATTTTTCTATTTCAGATCTTGCATCCTCTATTGCCTTTGGAGAAACATTGCCATTTATCTTAATTGCAAGCCTAGATCTGAGGTCGATTATTTTTAATTTTTGATTATCGTATCCCAATTGAGATTCTAAGATGCCCCTGGATACTGCTGCAGAATGTAAATCTTGAGTTTCTAAAGCGATTGAGTTGTGTAAAAGATTAATTGATAATGATGCCACATTGCGATTTTCAATTGGTAGTGAGGATAAATCGATTAATTTAATTTTATTCTTCAAATTATGAATTAAATCTAGTGGCATTTTTCCAGGTAATCTATCATCATGGAGTCTTACAATTTCAGCTATTTGGGCCTTTATTTTTTCAATTGGATTGAGTTGATTAAATATTTTTAAATCCAATTCTGTGGCTAATCCAGTATTTCCACTTACTCGAGCAATGCGTGCTAATCTTTTTGTTTTGTTGATTCCATCTGAAAGCGAATTAATGTGGGATGAAGCAATCGCTATTTCTCCTCTTTCTAAGGCTATATCAGAAGCAATCTCCCGGAATATTTCTTCATCAGTATTATGTATTGCTTGTTCGAAGATAATTGCTGCAGCTGAACTATCTTTACTTACTAATATGGGAAGATTTGAGATAAACCAATCAGAATCAATTGTATGCCCGGATTGAAGTCGGTGATGAGCTTCCATCCTTATTGCTCTAAATCCTTCTTTTTTTGCCCATTTTTTAGCCATTTCAACATGAAAATCTTGAGTTTTTTCCTGAGTAAAAAAACTACGCCTGACGTTTTTTATTAAATGATGAAGTTCTACTTCTTTGTTGTGCCACTTCAAAATTGCTGAATTATCTAATTCATCTGTCCCAATGGATGAAAATAATTCATCAGTACTCAAAGGTAATGGAGATAAAGATAATTCATCCAAAGTGTTAATTCCTTCATCACTTAGTCTTTTTATTACTGTTGATTTGACATATTCCTGGACTGCATCATTTTCCTCCGGGAGCTGAGTATCTGGAGCCCATAGATGTAGGGCTAGAGGGTGCCCACCTAATGATTGAATAATTTTAGTAGCTAGAATATTGTCAATATTTGAAGGTAAAATTTTCTTGGCACCTTCAAAAGGCAGTCCTTCAAGCCTAATATTGTCAAAGTCAATTAACTTATCAAAGGGACTAGGTGCCCTTACTATTATCAAAATTGATGCTTTTGTCATTGCAGTATCTGAAATTAGTTGATTAATTGAATTAATATGCCTATTATCTAATTCTTGTATTTCATCAATAATTAGTAAGTTTCGAGGATAATCTACTGCTGCAGATATTGCTTTTGATGAATACATTCCAGATTGATTTAACCACATTTTTGCAATTGCTGAGATGTCCGTATCGTTATCGCAGGAAGCCCATCTTAACGTCCATCCTTCTTCCATCATTTTTTCTGCGATAACCCGGGCTAAACTTGATTTTCCAATTCCTGGTAAGCCATTTAATATGATATTTTTATTTCTTTTTAAGATAGTAGAGATATCTAAAACTTCTGTATTCCTTCCATGTAAATTTATTAAATTTGGAATAGGCCCAAAATATCTAAATTTTTTTATTTTCTCTGGAAAATCAGCCTCTGAAAGAGTTTCAAGTCCCAGTTGTGTAATATGAATAACTTTACGTCGGCGAGAATCTTTTCCTGTAACCTGTGCATTTTTAGAAATAATTAATTTATCTTTTTCTAGAGTTGCTAGTGGATTATGAACTGCCGATCTGACAACTCCTAATGCTTCCGCTATTCCTGGGAGTGATTGTTCTCGAGGAATATTCCATTTGTCATCAAAATTACCATAATATTTTGATAAATGAGCAAGAATCCTCAATCTTGTCCCCGACACCATGAGACACGGGACATGTCTAGGGTTCATGGGTGTTAACTTATTGCGCATCAATAGGCATGCCAATTGACTCTCAAAAGTTAGATCTTCCTTCTAAACCAGGAGTATATCTTTTTCGTAGAAATGATGAACGAGTTATGTATGTAGGAAAGGCGACAAATTTACGTTCTAGAGTTCGTTCTTATTTTTCTGAAAATCCTGATAGAATAATGATACCAAAACTAATCCAGAATTCGGAAAAAATTGATTGCATTATTACTCAAACACCTACAGAGGCTTTGATACTTGAAAGAGAATTGATACGTAAACATAAACCTAAATATAATTCTAGATTAAAAGATGATAAATCATATCCCTTTATATCTTTGACTAAGGAAGAATTTCCAAGAATTATTTATACAAGATCGCCAGCAAAAAACGACCTTTCATGGGGCCCATTTCCAGATGCAGGTGCAGCAAAAAGAGTGATTCAACTAGTAAGGAGACAATTTGGAATTAGAGATCGAGATTGTAATGGAAAAAATGGATGTTTGGCCAGCCACATTGGATTATGCCGCGGACCATGTATTGATCCAGAAGGTTATCCTCAAAGAGTTGCAGCAGTAACAAAAGTTTTTGATGGCGATGGTAGAATATTAATTCAGAAATTACAAATAGATATGGATATGGCTTCCAAAGGCATGTATTATGAAAAAGCAGCTGAGATTAGAGATATGATTAGAACCATACAAACAACAATTTCTCAACAAATAATTCATAGTAGATTTTACCAAGATTGTGATGCAGTTGGATTTGCATTTACTGGAGATTCCGGCTCTGTAACTATTTTACATACGAAAGATGGCATAATACAAGGTCAAGTGGATTATCCAGTAATCCACAGCGGCGATATTTCAGAATCAATTTCATGCGCATTAACAGAACATTATGCAAAAAGAAAGCCCCCAAAAACTCTACTTATTCCAATAAAATTAGATGAGGGTTTGACTAATTGGTTAACCGAACGTAGAGAAGGAGTAATAAAAATAAAAGTTCCAAAACGTGGAGAATTGGTTAAATTAAGAAGTATGGCAGACAAAAATGCTAAAATGAATGTATTAAGAAATCAAAAAAATCGTACAGGAAGTTTAGAACAGAATGCTGCAAATGAATGTTCTAAGCTTCTTGGTATGGCGGCATTGAATCATGTAGTATGTTTTGATATGGCCCAAATGTTAGGAGAAGAGCGAGTTGGTGCATCAGTAGTTTTCAGAAATGGAAGATCATCAAATAAGGAATATAGGACATATAGAGTAAAAACTGATGCTAAGGATGATCTAAGGATGATGTCAGAAGTTATTTTAAGATGGATGAAAAGGCAAGATGAATGGCCGGATTTGTTACTACTTGATGGAGGTAAAACTCACTTGACTACAATTGTAAAAGTTTTAGAAGAAAATGGTGTAAAAAATATGTTCGTAATCGCTGCATTGGCAAAAAAGGAAGAAACATTACATAGAACTGATAAAGATCCAATAATTCTAACACGGGAAGGTAGATTATTAGTACATGCAAGAGATGAAGCGCATAGATTTGTAAATAAATATCATCGAAAACGTAGAGGAAAAAAGGCATTATTGGACCCCTTGGAAGAAATAGAAGGTTTAGGGGCAAAGAAAATACAGTCATTGCTAAGACATTTTGGAGGAAGACAAGGAATAAATCATGCAAAAGTTAATGATTTGATGGCAGCACCAGGAATAGGTAAATTCATGGCTAATAGAATATTTGAGCATATTAATGAGTGATGTCATGATAAAAAATACACCATATGATAGTTTAATTTTATCAATATCAGAATATCTTTATTCAAAGGGATTTTTAGAAACCAATATTGAAGAATATTTGAAAGATATCCCAAAAAAATGGGAAAAGTTTTCTGATGTACTAATTTTACCTAATTCGTCATTTAGAAATATTAGGTGGAATAATTACAGAAAAGATTTATGGAAGATTATTTCAGAAGTACTATTGGTAAATAGAATTGGAATAATGGGCGAAATTAATGGAGAAAAGAGAGAGAGTTCGGTGGAATTAGTACTTGGAAATGATGATTGGGTCATACGTAAAGAGAATGGCATCAAATATGGTTATAGATTTACAAAATGTATGTTTTCATCAGGAAATATAAATGAAAGAAGAAGAATGGGGGAAGTTGGAAAAGATGGCGAGATCGTGATAGATTTGTATGCAGGAATAGGTTACTATTCTATTCCAATGTTGGTTTTTTCAAAGATTAAACATATACATTCTTGTGAATGGAATCCCGAATCGGTAAGAGCATTAAATATAAATTTGGATGCAAATGATGTAAAAGAAAGATGTACTATTCATTTCGGCGATAATAAAATAACTACTAATAATCTCAAAGGAATCGCAGATAGAGTTATTTTGGGATTATTACCATCTGCTAATGATGGTTATATTTCTGCATTAAATGTATTGAAAGAAAATGGATTTTTGCATATTCATGGTATTGCACCCTCGAAGGATTATGGTCAATGGATAAATGAAACCATAAAGGAATTATTAGAAATTAGACCTAAATCTAAAATATTTGAAGTTAATAGATCTAAAATTAAAAGTTATGCGCCACATTGGGACCACATAGTCCTTGATATCAAAGTTGAGTGAGATAATGTCTGATGAATGGTTGACTATATCTGCACATAAATATAACATACTTTCACTTGCTAATAAAGATGGATATAGGGCAATAATTTTGATGCCATTGGAAACTCTTAAGATAATAATTGATTGGACATTTAAATCTCTTCCAGATGAAATTCTTATCGGCATTGATCCCAATAAGAATATCAAAAATCCCAAAAAAGTTGAGATTCAATATATGGGATGTGATTTTCAAAATGACTTATTTGCAGGCCAAGGATATTTACTTGGTAAACCTCATTTAGTAAATCGAGGAGATTCATTTTCCGTACATCATGTTCCTGAAGAATGGAATGATGGTTTATTTACAAAGGAAAGAGGAGTTAGAGGTAGCAGGTTTACTCACTGGTTGCATACGCATCCGAATGCACCTGCAATACCTAGTATGGCTGATGCAGATGCGGCACAGTGGACTGAGGGATGTGATATGATACTAGGAATCAAATATTCTCCAGAAGGAATATTGCCTTGGTTTGAAGATGTAAATGGGGTCCGAAGGCAATTAAATCCAATGGAAATAGATAAAGGGATCAATACTAGTAAAAAATATATAGGTATTGCAAAAACAGGACATATGATTCATGATTTAGAATTAATATCATTTCATAAAAGAGGATTTGGAGTGAATATAATTCTCACAGATGATTTGGGGAATCCGATTTAATTGTGATGTGTGAATATTATTACTAATATCTATTTTAGTGTTAAAAAGACACTAGGTTTAAATGGTAAAGCATACATGGGTTACTGAGAGACATGGAAATATTAGCCATCTTTAATTGCCCTGCTTGTAAATCGCCTTTATTATATCAAGAATATATAACTAGAGAGTTAAGAAGTACTACATGTATCACATGTGGCATTGTATCACTAACATTAAATTGAAAATATGAATTCATAATTTTAGTCAATATTAGTATAATTTATGGCCAATATCTATCGATGAAAAATACATTGTAATGACTGTTGAACCGCCACCATCCACATATAACATCAGTGACATTTCATCACCAATTGATGGAATACAGGAGTAAAGTAAGAGAGTTACACGATATGTCATTCCGGTTTCGATCACATCATTTGTTGCGAATGGGGTTTCATCTCCTGCAAGATTTGTCCCATCCAAAAAGGTCATTCCTGCATCCACCATATCAGATGCATCTGATATTAGTGCCTCACTTCCTCCACAAAAAACAACGTAATATACATCCTTTGCTAAAATATTTGTAGAACCCGGAGTCATTTGCCATGTTAGAAGTAATTCTTTACTATCCATTATGTAACATTTTTTTGTAGTACCTACATGAGGGTCTCCAAAAACTGCATTAGTACATGGGGTACCATCATTAAGTTGCAAATCAACAAATTTTGTTGGATCGTTGATAGAGATATATCGAATGGTTTGAGTGCCAACAAAATCACAAAAGTCGTTTTCCGAAGCGCACTCCAAGGGATCGCTGCCTTCTCCTATAATCGTAATACTTGTTGGACGAGGTTTGGTATTTACGGTCGCACGGACATCTGAACTGGTACTTTCTCCATCTTCTTTTAGTTTCTCAATTGTTTCCATGATAACACTTGAAGCTACTGCAGCGACTAAAATTAGAGCAATAAATACTATCATTGCTCCAATTCCGATGGAGCCCTGTTGCGATTTTATCGCTGGGCAGATATCGTTCTGCAGTTGCATATGGTGTTATTTATAAATTATCATGTTTAGTATTAACTGAAAGGTAAAAAAAATATTTCATAATCTGGCATAGTTTTCATTTTACTATCTCTCTCCAATATGGATTTTATTTAGGCATATAAATTAAATATT
>JBKEHQ010000021.1:0-17245 GCA_046710875.1 Candidatus Thalassarchaeaceae archaeon | reverse complement strand
CACTGCTTCAATAACTAAATCTGCATTGGATACAGAAGACATTTCGGTATTACAACTAATTAATGAGAATGCTGAATCGGCTTCTTTTCTAGATAATCTTTCTTTTTTGACTAATTTATCTAATGAATTTTTGATATTGAGAATACCTTTTTCTAAATATTCCTGTTTAATATCCACTATCACAACATTAAATCCTGCACAAGCTGCAACTTGAGCAATTCCATTTCCCATTTGTCCCGCACCTATGACTCCAATTAGTTCAACAGACATAAACAGTCCGAAACGTATTATGGGAATTAGTCTTCCCATCAAAGATTAATAATAAGGGAAAACTAATCCCTTCTCTTGGATGTCACAATATTTAATGCGGTTGCCATGAATATAATTATAGAAATTACAATAATCCAATTTAACATAGGGCCTTTATTCTTTATATCATCTTTTACCCATTCTCCCCAATCTTGCTTTGTTACATCTATGGAATATATAGCCTCATTATTAGCATCATCAATAGTTTTACCATTTATTAGATATATCCCTGAATCTTCAGGTATAGAGATATTTAGTGAAAACTTTTCAGATATAGGGCAAATAAATTGAGAATTATCTAAGATAGTATTTATTTCAACTAAAAGTCCTGCTTCACACGTTCCTTCGATTTGTTTTAATGAATTAAGTGGCGAATTGCGATAGTCCCTTTCTGAAAATGAAAAAATTGGTGATTTAGAGTCCCTCTCCAGTGATATAAAATACTCATCAATCTCATCAAGAGACATAATTTCTATAATGAAATCATTCATACCTTCCAATAGATCTAATTTTAGAATTACATAATCATCCCCCGGAGGTATAATATTAACGATATCTGTATCCGTTCGGTACCATCGGATCTCTTGAGAACCTTCTCTTAGCAACTCAACTTCTAAACTGTCTGTAGAAACTAATCCTTCATTAATATCTGCCGATATTAGTGAATCATAAAGAGACGGGTCAAGAATCATTAATTTACATTCAATAAATGAGTTGATATTTTCATAATAAATAGTTAAATCTATGGCTTTGAAACAAAATAAATGGTTTCCAGTCCTATTTAACTCTAAATTAAAATAACCATTTTGGCCTTTAGCAAAATAAATTTCTTTGCCATTTAATGACAATGTTACGTTAACTTCTTCAGATGCCCCCCATGAAAGATTTTGAATGTGGCCATTCAAAAATGCATTTTGAGAAGGAAATAATGACCAATCCACAATTGGTAAAATTGTATCAAATGATACTAGCCAATTTTCAATTTTAGAATTATTGGCCCAATCAATAATTTCAATTGAGAAATCATATTCACCATTTATAAGTTCAGAAATATCCATAAAAATTATAGCATCCAAATCTGAACCATAATTCATTATCCCTTCGATAGGATACCCAGATGATTCATTGAAAATTTCTGGAATAACTTCAGTGTAGATGCATTCCTCGAAATACCCTATAGAATTGATGCTTTGTAACCTTACGCACAGTTTTTTATAATCCACAGGAATATTTATCCATAATTCGCCATTAGTTATATTCAAGGGAGCAGGGACGTCATTTATCTGATATTCAAAATTATCTTGATCGAGGATTTTTAGAATATTAACATCATTTACTTCGGGATCATATATAATTTGAAAGTTCCTAGAATTTATGTTTCCACTCATATCTGATGAATTAAATGAAAAAATATTTGAATTTGGGACATAATAAAATGGCAAATAACCATCTTCGGAAGGATATTGTCCAATTTGGACGACTGTTAAGTCAAGCGTAATCTGAGCACTACCATTCCCATCCAAAGATATTAGTTCATTATTCATAAAAAATGTTGCATTAGGTTCAGTAATAATTTCTATAGTAATATTTTGTTCATTAGTAATCGTGGGCAATCCAATTACAAATAGTTCTGGAGCTGTATAATCAACATATATTGAAATGTATGTTTCATCATAATTTCCATATTTATCGTGGACTGATGCCTTGTAATCATGCCATTGTTCAATATCAGGTACTGAAGAATTTATTGTGACTTCTCTAAATGTAATATTATTCAATGAAGTATAATTTTCATAATTCCATGATTCAGTAATGTTGTAAATATGGCCATTAGTAGTAATTCCAAATGCTGAGTTTGCAAATAGTTGCCCAGTTCCGTTGCTTAATGCCTGACATTCAATATCGTCAAGAAGAAATCCAACACCGATATCTATTACGTGCATTTGAATGTCAATTAATTCATTTGTATAGGTCATATTGGTTGGGCTAACGAATGTTATTTCGGGATCAGAATTTACTAATTCATAATTATAAGGTAAACGAAAATTTATATTTCCTTCGATTAAAATATCTACAAACCCTAACCAACTACCTTCCATCTCGGGTATGTCAAAGTCAAGATTTACTTCCAAAACACTAGAGGGAACTGCGCCTCCAAGTTCATTGGCCCCATCAGGCCATAATTGATTTATGGATTCAACGGAAAGAAGGGATTGATTCAATACCCTTAATTGATCTCCACCTACTATTTCAGCATCTAACCAAAACTGCACTGAATTTCCAGGTACTGACCATCCTAAAACTGCAATTGAATAATTGCCATCCTCGGGATTAGATACTGTGATTGATTCCGCGGAAGACCCACTCCAGGAACGTGCAATTTCTTCATCTGAAGTATAATTTCCATCATCATTAGAATCTCTGAATAAATACAAATCTAAATCTGCATCATCATAAGCATCCATATTAATTGAAATTTCGGAAGTATTTTCTAAACTTAGATTATGCCACCAAGAAGCATCCATTTTATTGGACCCATCATCAAAAGCAGTTTCATTATCAAAATTTATAACATTATTCCAACCATATGCATCCACTGTTTCAACAGGTAAAGGAATTGTTGATAGAAGATACAAAGAATCGTTACCACTGCCTTCGGACCAATCTAAAACAGTTCTTTCGAGTCCGGAGTCTTCTGCCACTATATATCCAACTGATATGTTAAGAGGATTATCATTAGTCTCTACTCCGTGTAATGCCGTATGGAGTACCATTTGATGTACTCCTTCTGAAACCGGTACTGCAAATACTTCCTGAGAGCTATCTGTATATGTGCCCCAATTATGTTGCCCGCTGCCTGCGTGATTATTTGTCGATCGTGATTCTATAAAAAAAGTAGAATCTCCATATGCATCTGTATCTTCCTGAGAATATCCATGTGCAGTCTCAGATAACCAAAGTACATCGATATCCGTATATGGATTATCATCCCAATTGACATCTAATATTGCCATTCCACCAGTATCTAGTTCCGCAGGCCAGTCAATAGTTAGGAACCTCCAATCCCCACTCTCTGCACGCCAATTCCACCTTGTGGCACCACTTATCCAAGATTCCGTATACAAAGTTTGATTCGAAGTATTACCATCCAGTGGTTTGGGCAATAATGAAAATGGACCTTCCCAAGGAATATTTGTAACTATTGGTAATTTCCAATTATTCTTAAAAATAGTAAAATTTCCTTCGGAATCAGGTAATAATGAGTTAATATCTAAGCCTTGTTGATACAAACCAGGATTTGTACCTTCTGGTATTGATATATTCATCATAATCAAATTAGATTGCCCCCCGGGAATCATATTCTCGCCAATTATTGTAATCCAATCATCAGTCACCAGTCCGAAAGTAGTCCAATCAACTTCAATTCTTACTGGATCTTCATCTGAAAATTCATCTACTTGCCTCCAAACTCCTAAAATTAAACCATCACTTGCATCTTCAAAAGGCAGTCCAACTCGAACTTCAGCTTGTGGCCCATTGGAACGCCAATTAGTTACTTCCTCCATCTCATTTGACTCGGTCCATTCCCCAGCATCAACCATCCCATCATTATCAGTATCATTATGAAAAATACCATCGGAATCATAATCAGTCCATCGATAAATTTGTAAAAATACTCTTTCGTGAGTTATTCTTTGGTTATTAGGATCAAATGCAGGATACTCAATCGTTGCACGAGCACGAAGTTGAGTAGTTTCTGGATCAATTTGAATTGAATCATTACCACTTATGTGCAAAGGTATCAGTAAATCCGGCTCATTACTTTGATAACCATTCCAAGTATCATTAGTTCCATTATCACTGCCATTGCCAAAACTATTCCAAACCAGAATATTATGCTCCAAAGGAGCAAATTTTGTAGGATTGAAATCCAACAATATATCTGATTCTCCTGAATTAGTAAACTCTATTTCAACTTCTTGAGATTCACCTGGCTTGATAAAATTAATATTTGCATCCCTGTGTAAGCCTTGAAATGCCCCGGTATTCCATTGAGCAGGACTGGCCCACCATGTACCATTATGGCCATCTAACGTCGAAATCGCTCTTGAAGCATTAAACCAACCTCCACCCTGAATAAATGGTTCATAACCTCGATCATCAGAAGTAGACAATACAAAATCTCTAAATTCTTGAGACTTTGGATATTCATCATTATTTGAAACCCAAGCCTCTGCGACTAATGCCATCAATCCTGCCACTATTGGAGTTGCTAAACTAGTTCCGCCCCAAGTTGTCCAAGCAGAATTAGAAGAATCATAGGAATTAAGAGGCATATCTCCTGTTGCTGACCAACCAACAGCGACAATATCAGGATCCATTCTTCCAACCACATTAGGGCCACGATTTGACCATGGTGCACTCTGCCCCCATGAATCACTAGATTTGCTACTAAATGCACCTACTGAGAATATACCGTGCGCTGCTCCAGGGACTTTTGTAGTACCAAAGCCATGGCCTCCATTTCCAATTGCTACTGCATAAGAAGTATTTTCATTGTAAATTCTAGTTAACCAATCTAGGTACAAAGAATATCCATCGGAACCTGAATCATCTACAGATGAATATCCAAAAGAAAAGGATCCAATATTCGGCTGATCCGGCGTAGTAGGATCGCCATCATATCCTTCTGCAATAAACCTCCAGCCATCTAGAGCATGCCCTCCAGAATAATGATTGCCTATTGAGGAGATTGTAGCATTTGGCGCCATTCCTTTTATTGATCCATTGGCAACAATTCCTTGGGCCGCTACGGCACTAGCACACAACGTCCCATGATTTCCAGATTCTAGCATAAATAAAGTCAAATTACCGGAACCTGGTATTCGATTAGAGTATCCATGCCTAGATGCATAGGTTTCAGTATATGGGGCACCATTAATGCCGTCAGCTACCCAATAGACTAGTCCTGCAGATATATCCCATAAACCATCACCATCAACATCTCTTCCTGAAGTTTCTTCACCCGGCCTCATAGGCGTTTCATTACCAAACCAATTATTCAAATCTATGTCAGGATAAACGGTCTCATATAGACCTGAAATACGATCATCAACAACCAATATTGGAACATCTCCCCCGGCCTTATTTCTTAGTGTTGGATCTGGATGTTCTCCGAGATGATAAATTCCAGATAACGAAGAATTAATTCCAGTAATATTATATCCAGAATTATCTAAAATTCCATTACTATCATTATCAAAATCCATAATTGAGGTATTTGCATACCAAGTATTAGTTTGAGGATATGCTGCGCCATCGACGAGCCAATAATACATACTGTTGTGATCTAACATCAAAGGCCAGCCGGCATATTCTGAATCAACATAATCAACTCTAGCTTGGGTGCCATTTAAATCTGGATGACCAAAATCAACGCCTGTATCAGCAACTGCTACGACCATATTCTCACCTGTATAACCCATTTCCCATGCATCATTAGCACCATGAATTTCGCTAGAACGTACTGTTTCTGGATCAAATTGCGGAGGAATTTCAGATGTTTGAATATCATATGATTCAGGTGGACGTTCGGCATCAATTAAAGCAATTAAACCATTTATGGATTGTAATTTATGAATTAAATTAGATTTTACCCAAAAGGTCCTATGATTTATTTCACCATCATTCGGCTCATCATAAGAAAATATCTCACCCTCACCAAGTGGCTTTTGCCTTTCAATGGCGCCATATTTATGTTGCCAATCATTTAAAATCTTCAATGACCAAGTTATAGCAGTTACTCTAACCTCTTGTGAACCCAAAGATATTTTATCAGAAATCGAAGTATCGATCCATGGATCTGTATCAGGAATAATTTCTGAAGTACCATTAATGGAGTTAAAAATGGTAAATTCTCTAACATTTATTGAATCATCATTATTGGGGATTGATGATAGCGGGCAAAATAAGATCAATGAAACCATAAACAATGATTTCATGCTCTGCATATTATTGTGGAATAATGCTTCAGCCTTTACGCTACCGCAATTTCGACCCGTCATATACAAATTCAAGTAGTGCTACGGATGGACGCGAAGTCCCGTAGTGTAGTGGTCCATCATCTCAGGTTTTGGTCCTGGGGACCCTGGTTCGAATCCGGGCGGGACTACGCAAAAATTACCCATCTATATTGCTCGAATTTTTTGCTAAATCTCGAGTGATATTTTTGTGATGGCCTTCTAATGTACCGCCGCCAATTTCCAGAAGTTTGGAATCCCTCCATAATCTTTCGACCACATATTCGCCGACATACCCATACCCGCCCATAACTTGAATTGCCCTATCAGCTATATTTTTTGCTGCAGTAGTGGCAAATAATTTGACTCCATCTGAATCCAATCTATTACCTGCCATAGATAAATTTGTATTTGCCGCAGTATCATATATGTATGCCCTCATAGCACGATATTCAGCATATGATTCACCAATATGCCTTTGAATTTGGCCAAAATCCCTAATTTGATTGCCAAACGCCTCTCTTTCACTTGCATATTTATTCATTGCTGACAAACTCCTTCGTGCTATCCCTAACGACATTGCTGCTAATGCTATACGTTCAATTTCTAAATTCCTCATCATATGAATCATTGATTCTCCTGGATTACCCACGACATTTTCATTTGGTACAATACAATTGTCGAAAACTAATTCTGCAGTATTACTAGCCCTCATGCCAGCCTTATCATATATTTTTTGACCTACACTATAGCCTTCCATGCCTCTTTCGACTAAGAAAGTAGTAAGTTCTGCACGACCTTTGGAGTCCGTACCAGTACGTGCATAAAGCCAAACAATATCTGCAGGAGTTCCTGAATCATCTATTGCCCCATTCGTAATCCACATCTTATTTCCATTTATTTTCCATGAGCCGTTATCTTGCTGAATCGCACTTGTTTGCATTCCAAGGACGTCCGTGCCATAGCCCGGTTCACTCATTGCCATACAGCCTATCCAATCTCCACTGCATACCTTTGGAAGAATACGTGATTTTTGTTCATCACTCCCATTTTGAGCCAGATTATTAACCATTAATTGTGCATGTGCAAGGTATGCAAGGCAGAATCCTGGATCAGAATAAGACAATTCCTCATTGACAATAGCAACTGCGGTGGAATCCATGCCTGCGCCTCCATACTCTTCTGGGACCGAAATACCTAGCAGTCCATATTCACCTAATTTCTTAAATAAGCCAACATTAAATATTTCTTTTTTATCATATTCAAGAGCTTGTGGCTCAACTTCTTTGATTGTAAAATCTCGTACCATTTCCCTCAGCATAGCATGTTCTTGAGTAGGGTTGGCAATATCATTATGTTTCCATTCACCGTTCATTAATATGGCCATGGAGGACTATCCTATGAGATATTCGGATACATATGCTCAATTATTCCAAAATGCGGAATCTTCCCACGGTAAACCAACTGCAATACCTAGTAATTCTAATACTACAAAATTCCATATCAAATAAACTACAATAGACAAGCTGAATACCATTAAAGTCGTATTAATTATTCTATTTTTATTTTTCTTAGCATCATTGAGCGTACAAATCCCCTTATTTCTAAAGAATAGAATTACACCCGCCATTAATAATACGAATGATATAGAGTAAAGTAAATATCTAAATGATGAGTAATATAATTCATTTGAGAGTGAATCTGCTGCGACTATTGCAGATGATCCTGCAAATAATACCCATATGACTGAAGGTAAACAACATAAACTAGAAATTATTGCAGATATCCCTACCAATGGGGCTAGTTCAACAATGTCATCTTTCACCATATTCTGTTGAGAGAGGTTGGTTGATATTAAGTAATGTTTTTTTATGGAGTTACTCGCCTTGAATCTCTAGGGAATGGGATGGTCTCACGGATGTGATCTGCACCTGCAAGCCAAGCACATATTCTATCTACGCCCAATCCAAAACCTCCATGAGGTACTCCTCCGTAACGACGAGTATCAATATAAAATTCATATGGTTCACGTGGAGTACCTTCTTCATCTATTCTTTCTAGTATTTCTTCCTCGGACCATGTTCTTTCTCCACCTCCTATTATCTCTCCATATCCTTCAGGGGCCAATAAATCATGACATAATACATACTTTTGATCTGAAGGATCGGGTCTATGATAAAATGGTTTTGCGATTCGTGGATAATGTGTAAGAAAATGAGGTAAATCAAAATCTGCTGTCAATATTTTCTCTTTAGAATAATCTAAATCTTGACCCCATTCAATTTCGACATTTTTACTTTGAAGTATTTCCACTGCTTCATCATACCTCATCCTAGGATATGGATTATCTGCATATCTCTCAACTAGAGATAAATCTCTACCTAGTTCGTTCAATTCAGACTCCCTTTCTTCTAGTAATTTAGATGCTACAGACCGTACTACGCCTTCTCCATATTTCATGACTTCATCATTTGAAGCCCATGCTATTTCCATCTCAGCATGCCAAAATTCAGTTAAATGCCTACGAGTTCTACTTTTTTCCGCCCTAAATGAAGGTGCAATGGTATAGAGCCTTTCTAATGCTGGCATTGCTGCTTCTGCATAAAGTTGCCATGATTGAGTCAGATATGCTTTTTTACCAAAATAAGGTACCTCAAAGAGCGTACTGCCTCCCTCAACAGCACCTGCAACAAAATTAGGAGCTTGATATTCTATGAAATCTTGATTTCTAAAGTAAGAGTGAATTGCCCCGAATATTGTAGAACGAACTTTTAACATATTAGTCATCCTACTAGTCCGGAGGTAAAGATGGCGATTATCCAGTAAAAACTCTGATTCCCCGCCTTCAGCCTCTAGCATTGCGGATTCCGTTATAGGAAACGGATTATCAGGATTAACAGGGCCAACGACTTTGGCATTAGTTACTTGCAATTCATATCCGTGTTCTCTTTCTGTAGACTTTATTGTTCCTTTGAGAATTATACTAGATTCTATTAATGCACCTTTAATTATATCAAAAGATTCATCGCCAACTACAGATTTTTTAACTACACATTGGATTAATCCAGTTGAATCTCTCAATACAATAAACCATATTTTGTTTGAGCCTCGTGTGCGATGAACCCAACCTTTCAACTCTATATCTTGGTCATCATATTTACCTTGATGTACTTCACCAATCCAAAAATCTTTGGCCATTTATTTCACTCTCTAATCATGCGCACATATGTGTTGGTTATGAATCCTTGATTTAACAATGATATATATTGGCGGGTCTGACGGGGTTCGAACCCGCGGCCTTCCGGTTAAGAGCCGGACGCTCTACCTGACTAAGCTACAGACCCGACCCTGCGAATTGGCAAACTAATTTAATCACAACGGAAGAATTCGTTAACTTAATCTACCATTTTGATTTATTAAAGTATTTATTCCAGAAGACGATGAGATAATTATTATATCACAGATTCCAACAAATAGGCCAACATCTACTACTCCATCAATTGAGTTAATTATATTTTCTAAATCCGATGGATTAGTGATACTTGGGCCAAAATTACAATCTAAAATATATCCATCATTATCTGTGACATAGGGTGAAATCTTGCCCCCTCTTAAGGAAACATTACCAATGCACAATTTTGAAATTTCTGATTGAACAGATTCCCAATCATCTGCATATACTTCGACAGGTAATGGAAATTTACCTAAAATATCTACTTTTTTGGTATCATCTGCTACGACAATCATTGCGTCGGAAGCATTGGCAACAATTTTTTCGCGAGTAAGTGCCCCTCCTCCTCCCTTAATCAAATTATAATTAATATCAAACTCATCAGCACCATCAATAGTCAGATCCAATTTATTAACATCCTCAATTTTTACCAAAGGGATGTTGAGAGATTGTGCTAATATCCTAGTAGATTCACTAGTCGGCACTCCAACAATTTTTAGATTTTCATCAGATATCCGTCTACCGAGTTCCATAATAGTATATTTTACAGTAGAACCTGTCCCTAGACCTAATTTCATTCCATTTGAAACATATTCGCATGCGGCTATTCCAGCCTCTTTTTTTAGATGTTCTAGGTCCCTCATGTACATCGGGAGAGAAACTACTGAATTAAAATTTCTAATTTCATCATAATAATATTACATTTAATTGATATAAGTTTGTTAAATTTTGAATAACTGACCGAGAAGTTAAACAATTGAAGGGTTAACCGGCACATAGAGGGAGTAGGAGGGTCGCTGACAGTGTACGACACTGAGGAAAGTCCCCTCTCCTCGATGCATGTGGTCCGGCGCAAGCCGGAGGCCCGGGAGGGTCAGCTCTGCAACAGAAACGAACCGAGCCAGGCGCACTATGATCCCGAAGGGGTGAGATTTCCTGAACTCGGCTGGAACGAGCATCTCCGCAGGAGCAAGTCCAAGCAGGCCCGTAACGCATCAACAGGGCCGGGTAGGATGCAAAGTTGAATGCGACTAACCGAAAGGCGAACAGAAAGGGGCTTACTCCCTACTCCCTCGACCAATGATTGATGCCATTATTCCTGAATAATGGCATCAATAGTCGGTTCAGTAGATAATGTACCACTATTTTCATAATCTAGCCATGTTCCATTTCCAGAAATTCTAGATTGAAATTCATTGTATGCAACAATCATTGTTGGCAACAATATTGAGCTAGTAATTAAAGCTAAAACTAAAAGTAACATCATCAATATAAAGAAATTCTGAAGCCCAGGAATTGCAACGAAAAGTCCTGCAGATAATCCTGCACATGTCGTAACCGTAGTTTCGAATATAGTATGGCCAGTTCTGGATATAGATTTTACAATGCCGGCAGGTGTTTCACCTTCGTCTTTTATCCTATCTACTATGTGTATCGAATCATCAACTCCAATCCCAAAAACTATGGTCCCAATCATAGCCGTAAATACATTAACATTAACAGAACCTAATCTCATCAATATAGGCTGCCATAGAACAACAGCACCTACTGCGGCCATGGTAAAAATCGCCAACCTTGGTGATCTAAATAATAATGCCATGATAAATAGTAATATTAACATCGTAACTATTGTTGAATCAGATTGCGCGTCGTGTATTCCTTTATTGATGTCCAAAGAAACAGGGAGGCCTCCGGTAAGAAGAGAATTGGAGACTCCATCAACTCCCAAAGTATTGCAATCTAAAACCGTAAAGCAATTACTTCCGGAAAGATAGGCATCTATTGCATTTCGTAAACTTGATGCTTCTGCAAGATTGATATACGGTTGGTTGACATAGACTAATGTTTTTGTTTCACCAGATCCTAAGTCTGCATTCATTAACATTGATCTTATCTCTGGAGATAATGTATCAAATGCAATATTTATTATATCTTCTCTATTTGAAATTGAATAACCCCAACAATCTGGCCTTAATGGATTATCAGATTCATCCCAACATTCGTCATGGAGAAGTTCCCATAAACTTTGATCATACAAAACAAGGCCTTCAAATTCAAGATCTACATGTACTGCTTTTAGAATATTAACTAAACTAATAGTAGTGGTATTTCTAACATTATCTAAATTATTAACTTGAGCATTTTCAATAGCATCAAGAATCAATAAATCTCTAATTGGAGCACTTGCAGATGGATTTACATATTTCGTAGCATCAACAATAAACATATTTGTTTGCCCACCTTTGAATTCTATACTATATTCTCTTAGAGTCTCATAAGACTCTAATCCGGGAGGGACTTCTTCAGAAGAGCCAGTAATCTCTTTTCCTAATTCATCTGCAAACATATTTACACCGTATAATGTAGCAGAAAGGGAAACTATTAGTATCAATAATGTGGCTTTTAGAGGAATCTCTGCTATTTTATCCCATAACCCAGGTGATAAAGAAAAAATAGTAGTAATGCCTAGTGAAGCGCCCAAAAGCATAGCCTTATCGGCATCCATATTATCTAAGTTGGAAATTGAAGATAAGAATCTAGTTAAAAATATGAATAGCGATATAGAAATTATAATTGATAAAACCCAGATTTGATTTTTTGTCATAATGATTTCAAATTGCCCTTTACGGTACCTAAGTAAATGAATTAAAGCAGGAACCATTAACATAGATAGAACGAATGTTGTGGCGATTCCTATCAATAATGTTGTTCCAACAGTTCTCATTGGCTCAATGGGAACTATTTCAGTCCAAGTAAGGACGCTAAATCCAATAATTGTTGTTAATGCAGAGATAAAAATTGCATGCCCAGTAGTCATTGCAGATCTGACAGTAGCGGTCAAACTAATGTAAGAACTCCATGGATCTACTTCATTAGTTTGAATTCCATCTCTTTGAGCAGCCCACATCATCTCTAGTTGCTCATCAATTATTTCTGTTCTATTTTCTTCTATCCTATTAGTCAAATGTAATGAATAGTCAACGCCCAGTCCGACTAAGATAGGACCTGCAGAAATTATCATTGGCGTCAACATTATATCTGCTATCACAGTAGTTCCAAAGGTTACTGCTAAACTCATGAATATTGGCAATCCACATATTATTATTACCTTGGGATCCCTGTGTAATATGAACATAGTAAGACCAACAAATAGGAGACTTAAGGGCAACATAGTATCTACTAATTCATCATATATGGCATCTGAAACATCATGTAAGACCGGCGTTAGGCCGGTTACTGTTATGCCATTCCTGCAGAATTTGTCTGAATCTGCAGTAAATCCTTCATAAGGAAGTTCACCTGTTAAATCTCTACAAATTATATTTTCCCTTTCTTTATCCATTGTAGAAGTAGGATTTTCATATATGCGGCATCGTAATAAATCATAATTTTCAATCAAATTACAATCATTTCGAAGTAATTTATCAACATATAATAAGAATGCTTTATGGTCCCTAATATCATTATTATTGTCCTTTGGATCGATACGATCATCTATTTCCGTATCACTCATGTCAAAAATAATTCCCATGATAACGACGCCGGTATCCCATATCCCATCGCCATTAGTATCGCAAACTAAGCTACTCCTGCAACCTTTCCGATTCAATAATTCACCCGAATTTTCAACATAACGATCTATTCTTTCTTGGGCATCATCGCCTTGAGGGATGGAATATCCCTCAAATTGATTCAATGAAGACACAGTGCAATCATCTTGATTTCCTGAAGGTAAGCCATATTTTTCAGCGGCGCAGCTGAATCTATAGTCAGAAGAATTGGCTTCCTTTATCATTTGAGATGGAGATAAAATCCAAATAACTCCATCATTTTCTCCCCTATCAGACTTATCGTAATCTAATCCTCTTTGATATCCAGATAGTTGTATATTATTATCATCACCTTCTATTGCAGAAATTTGGGAAAGGATATTTTCATCAGTTATATTTTCAGTGCCCTTTTCGCTTCCAGAGGCTGCATTATTAGTTTGTACATATAGCATCACTATATCAGTCGCCCATTGCTCCCTTACATTTTCCAATAATTCAGTTGAATCAGCACCATCAGGAAGATATATTTCTACATCTCCATTGATTTGATGCTCAAAGTCGAGTGCATCCCTGCCTATCAAGATTGTAATTAGAAGTAGGAATGCAACAATACTACCTGGGCTCCGAAGAATAGTGGAATATGTCAATTCAGTAATTCTTCTAGCTATCGAATTAATAGAATCGGATGCATCATCAACTAATTGGCCGAATGTTTCATATATTTCACCCATAAAACTCGATGAGATTTTACCTTTAAAGTTTGAATAACCATTTCTAATGGGTTGTAGGCTATTAAAAAAATTTTCCCAAAAAATAGATTCATCATCCAACTCTTCACTGCCGCTAGAGTCTGACACGATTAGTAGGGCCTACAACAGACAAATGAAGAGTTCGCATATCTGATAGGAATACTTGTATTTTTAAAATAGTTTTAATAATAATTTTATCATATCTAAAGCGTTTTAAGGAATATTTGAAAACATGTAGTACTCCCAGAGTATTGATAATATGGCTCGAAGACGAAAAAATGCAGTCTCGAAAACTCCAATAAATGATGGAGATGCTAGAACGACATCTTTCTTGGTAACGTCTGGAGTAGTTTCAGTAGTTGTTATAATATTTATTAGTATGTCATCTGGATATAGCATAGGCCCGGAAGAAGGTCAAATTATTCCTAATTTAGGGGGCGAAGTATATGAATCTGGAACATGGTCTGATTTCGATCTTCATTCAATGTTTGACCGTAACTGGCAAGAAGGAGATGAGGGTAAGTGGATATACATACAAATTTTAGATACTGATTGCCCATATTGTTACTCAGAAGGCGACGATATGACGGAAAGGCATAACATATATGGCTCAAAGGCTAACTTTGTATCTGTTGTAGTAGAATTGGGAATATCTGGGCATGATGGTTCCGAAGCAGAAATGATTGCATTCAAGGACAAAACAAATTATGGGACCAATGTTGATGATGGAAATGGGTGTAATTCAGGAAAAAATAATTGTCAAGATAGGCCCGGGGAAGTTCATAATTGGGGATATGTTAATGATTTAGATTTAACCGTACAAAATATTTGGGATATTAGCGGTACACCTTTTAACATAATCCTGAAGCCTAATGGAGAAGTTGCATGGAATCAAGCAGCACATGGAAACAACGATGGTCAATCTATCGATGATGGATTATCCATTTATTTGGGGGCCTAATAATATGCTAGGAGAATACGGGCCATTAATGATATTTGGAGCCATGATATTGATTGGTTTAGCCATAGCAACACCATTTGGCAAGAATTTAAATTTGAAAATCTCTGAAACTAGAAGAATCCTACTTGGACTAGTAATTGTTGAAACAGGGGCATTACTAACAAGTATGTGGACAGAAATTATCCACAGGCAAATTCAAGCCACAGGAGGTACAAATTATTGTGCAGCAGAAGGAATTGTTCAATGTGGGAGCGTTATTGGAGATCCCAAATATTCTGAATTTTTAGGATTTTCTTGGGGAATGATCGGAATGATTTCCTTTTCAGTACTGCTTTATCTCGGAATTTCTTTATTTTTTGGACCTAGAGATAAATTATCAAAAATGTGGCTAGATGCATCTTTCTATATGTCCTTACCAGGTATAGTAGGAGTTGCATGGTTAGTAATAGTAGAGTTGTTCCTAGTAGAAGGTGCCCCCCATATTTGCCCATATTGTACAGTAGTACACATTGGCATGATTTCAGTTATTGGGATTTTATATTTCTTAAAGAAGCAGCATGAAGAAGATTTATGGGACATTAGTGCTAATTGAGGTAAATGATATGGACTTAGTTACTGGTGGGGCCGGATTCATTGGTTCCCATCTTGTAGACGCATTAGTATTGAGTGGAAAGAAAGTAAGAATCGTAGATAATTTTAGTAGTGGTAGGTTAGAATTTTTATCTCATCATGATAATAATGAAAATGTAGAAATTATCAATTGTGATTTATTGGATTTGGAGCAACTTAAAGAGGCCATGAAGGGGGTATCTCATGTGCACCATCTAGCTGCTAATCCAGACATTAGGTTAGGGACAGAAATAACTGATACTGACCTCAGACAGGGAACATTAGCAACATATAATGTCCTTGAATCAATGAGGATCAATAATGTAAGAAATATTTCGTTTGCTTCATCTTCGGCAATATATGGAGAAGCAGATGAAATGCCAACCACAGAAAAATATGGTCCAAATTTACCAATTTCATTATATGGTGCATCAAAATTAGCAAGCGAAGCCTTAATATCTGCTTGGATAGGAACTTTTGGAGGAATAGGATATATTCACAGATTTGCCAATATTGTCGGCCCAAGGGGGACGCATGGAGTAATATTCGACTTCATTCACAAATTGAAAAACAATCCAAATAGGCTAGAAGTATTGGGAGATGGATTCCAAGAGAAATCATACATGTCAGTACGAGATTGCGTAGATTCGATGTTACATTTAATCGAAAACGCCAATGAATCTGTTAATTTGCATAATTTGGGCACTGGAGATACGTGTTCAGTTAGAAGAATAGCAGAAATTGTAGTAGAAGAGAGTGAACTGGAAAATGTAAGTATAGAATATACAGGAGGGAAAAGAGGATGGGCTGGAGATGTTCCAAAAACCTTCCTAAATGTTGATAAATTATTGTCTACAAATTTTAAACCAACACGAATGTCAGAAGAAACCATTAGAGATACCGTAATACAACTTATTTACGAGATCGGACTGAAATAGGAATAATTGAAATTAACAATATAAGTATAATTGGCAAAGATAAATCTAATTTTGATACTTGACTATTGCTACCTAAGTATATTGATGTGGCACCTAAGGTATTAGACCCAATTATATTTGAATCTACATATTCATGTATTACTACTATTTTTAAATCCTCCAAGGATTTATTCAAAGGGATATAGTATTTTGATTTTATAGTATCATTTATCGCAGAGGTATTAGACCATGATTCATCAGGATATGACCAAATTTGGGAATTATTAAGATTTATTTCGTTGTAAGCAAATAATACATCATGATGAATCTCAACTCCATTAATTGCAATATTCTGAGGAATTTTGACATCATAATCTAAAACCATTATAGTTACTTTGGTATCAAATTCAGTTTCCCAATTAGATAATATTGAAGATATTAACAATTCACCAGAAATGAAAGTTATTTCCAAATTTATATCTGTATCGCCACTTCTTTGCGTCTCTGAAGATAGTAAACTCCTATGCAATGTAGTCGTATCTGGAGCTCCTCCTGCGAGTATATTACCATCAAACCAAAAGGTAGGTAAAACCCTAGAATCATTATATCTTTGTAATCTATAATCAGTTATTGGAGTACCTAAGGGGTCATCAAACGTGTCATGAATTGCGATTCTTA
>JBKEHQ010000020.1:0-18692 GCA_046710875.1 Candidatus Thalassarchaeaceae archaeon | reverse complement strand
AAACATCTAACACTTGGAATATTTTCATATTACCTTTGGGCGCGGTATTATTCCTAGTAACGATGATCGCAGAGGTCGAACGTATCCCATTTGATATGCCTGAAGCAGAAGCCGAATTAGTTGAAGGTTGGTGGACTGAATATGGTGGAATAAGGTGGGGACTCATGTTTGCTGTAGAAATGATGAGGGCTTATGCTGCTTGTATTCTTTTTGCAATGTTTTTCTTAGGTGGATGGGAATTCCCCTTTCAAGATTTATTATCGTCACTCCCTCTAATAGGAATTGCATTTGAAACAGTATTTATCGTAATTCCTGGTTTAGTGGTGGTTTTATTGAAAGCTTGGATTCTATTTGCATTTTTCGTTTGGATCAGAGCATCTTTACATCGAATTCGAACAGATCAAATATTAGAATTTGGATGGTTATATCTTCTTCCTCTTTCTATTGTAAATCTTGTAATAGCAACATTCCTGCGTCTTGAAGTTTGGACTGATTCTGGATGGCCAATTTGGACTGCACCATTATTGACATTAATTGCATTATTCTTCTTTGTAATATATGCAATAGATGAAGATGAAGAAGCCTTAGCAAAATCTCGTCGTCCATATAGTACTCAGGCATTATCCAAAGCATATCCGGGTAATCAAATAAAACAGGAGGTGAAATAATCAACAATCCAGATTATAATACGGGCCACCCACATGCAACGCCTAATTTCCGTAATCTTGTAATTAGGCCTATGTGGATTACATTAAAGACTGCATTACGAACTATTCCTTATGTAGGTAAAGCCAAATTCCTAAGGAATAATTATCACAATCAGAGAAGAAATATGATGGATGAATTTACATTGCAAAGAGTTGGAGAAAATCACCCCTCTGCAGGACATGTGTATGCTGCAGATAGAGAATCATCTCCTGCACTACCATTCTTGGAACGCCCGGTTACAATCATGTATCCGTATGAAAGACTTGAAGACATGGAACCATGGTTATTTGTTCCAGGAAATTATAATGGCCGAATTGGAATTGTATGGGAAACATGTACTGCATGCAAAGCATGCATACGTGCATGCCCGAACGATTGCCTACATATGACGAGTGAAACGAGAGTAAATGTACTTGATACAACCAATGAAGGTGATGAATGGCATGGCTATGGAAGTGAATTGGAGGTTGGAGGATTAGCAGCGCGAGAAAAAGAAAACTTCAAACAAATAGAAGAAGAATTTGATCTCATACATGCTCACAAAGATCCCCCTCAACAGTATGACTTCGCTGAAATTATTGATATTACTGGTACTACTGCCACAGTCCGTTGGCAAGATGGATCTGGTGTAGAGGAAGTAGATTCCACAATATTAAGGCCCGCAGAACAAGATATCGTCTCAGGCAGAATAGACTTAGGCAGATGTATGTTTTGTGGTTTGTGTGCTGAAGCATGTCCATTCGAATCCTTTTTCATGACAAATGAATATGATGGCATGACTGGTTATACTAGAGAGCAATTATGGATGGACGCTAGTCGCACTCGTCTTTTACCAGCCGTTCATCAAGAACGAGTTGATATGGAACTTGCTAAAAGGGCGGAGAAAGAGAAAAAAAAGCGTGCTAAGAAAGCTGCTAAATTGGAGGCTTAATTTTGCTAATACAATTTATCGCTGCATTGGATTTTCAAGCTATTGTTTTTGTAATAATGGCTTTATTAGCAATAGCAGGGGCTATAGGTTGTGTTTTTTCAAAGCGGGTAGCGCACTCTTTACTATCTCTTATGTTGACATTTATTGCAGTCGCAGGAGTTTTTGTATTAGCCGGCGCAGAGATGTTAGCGGCTATCCAAATTTTAGTTTATCTAGGGTCTGTCATGTTAGTTGTCCAGTTCGGCGTAATGCTTACAAGACGTAAAATTCAGGAGGCAGATTATTAATGAGGGCAATTTCTGCTCTAACTTCAGTCGGGACTTTTATTTTCGTTCTCCTTGTATTACAAGAAGTAAATTCCCATTCAATGTGGGGAGTTTCTGGTAATCCTCCAAGTACTGTTGAATTTGCAAATTCAATTTTTAACGAGTGGGCATTTGTTACAATAATTCTGGGTGCTCTTTTGGCAATGGCAATGATCGGCGCGTCATATTTAGTAAGAGATGAAAGACTAATTAACTTAGTTTGGGACATTAGAGGAGACATATCTGATAACATTGAAAAAACTCAAAATAAGAAAAATTTTACCACTGACAATTCCTTTGGATCTATGAAATCTAATATTAGGGAGGAAGAATAATGATAGATCCAAGTTGGATAGTTGGCCTTGGAGTTATACTATTCGGCATAGGGTTACTAGGCACATTCTATCACAAAAATGCTATTGTAGTTCTAATGTGCATTGAGTTGATGTTAAATTCCGCAAATTTGAATTTTGTGGCAGGGGCAATGTATTATGGAGATGTAAATGGCTGGGTTTTCACTGCTATTGCTATTGCTATAGCGGCAGCAGAAGTGGCCATAGGTCTTGCAATTCTTCTCTCTATGTACAGCACTCAAGAAACCATATCTCTGGAAGATGCTAATATATTAAAAAACTGAGGTGTAATAATGGGACAAAATAAACATGAATATCCTCTACTTTATCCCTTAATTCCATTATTATTACTAGTTCCATTGATGAAATTTGTATTTAGCATGGATTCATTCGAAGCAGCTTTCCTAATTGTTGTAGTTCCTCTATTGACTTTCCCAACAATTCTTATTGTTGGTCAAATATTCAATAAAAATGATACTTGGAAAGAAAAATACAAAGAAGGAGGCATCATTGCTCTAGGTTCTCTAGGAATCTCTCTATCTGTAACTTTATGGATACTGATTGATTATCTTTCAGGTACCTTACATTTTTCTAACCTGACTGTTATTGAATGGTTCCAGTGGATTTCCTTTGATTTTCTTCAATCTGATTATACTATAAATCCTCAACGTAGAATTATTGGCGTTGGTATCTGGATTGATTCGATAAGCCTAATGATATTATTTGTGGCAACTTTCCTATGTTTTCTAATTTGCTGGTTTAGCATGGGATATATGAATACAGATCCAATAAATGAAGACAGAAACCATCGTTTTTATGCCGAATTTGTACTTTTTAGTATGGGCATGTTCGGCATGGTTTTGGCTGATAGTTTCTTGTGGTTATTTATTTTCTGGGAAATAATGGGGCTCTGTTCTTATCTCTTAATAGGTTTTTATTATTGGAAAGTAAGTGCTGCCTATGCTGCAAAAAAAGCATTCTTAACTACGAGGATTGGAGATGTTTTCTTGATGGTTGGCTTATTTATTTTGTATGATATTTATGGCTCACTAAGTTTTGAGGTAATTTTTGAAGATCCTTCTACGGGAGTTGCAGGGGCATTAGTTGATTCTAATCAACTATTTTGGGCATTATTACTTTTATTCGTCGGAGCAGTTGGAAAATCTGCTCAATTTCCATTACATGTATGGTTACCTGATGCAATGGAAGGTCCAACGCCTGTATCTGCATTAATCCATGCAGCTACAATGGTAAATGCAGGCCTATATCTTGTAGCAAGAATGGTTCCATTTTTCGATGTCCACCATCATGGATTAGCAGGATTGGAAAATTTAGGAATAATTATAGCATTTATAGGCGGGATTACTGCATTTATGGCTGCATCAATAGCCTTTGTTCAAAATGATATAAAGAAAGTTCTTGCATATTCAACAATGAGTCAATTAGCATACATATTTACTGGATTAGGTGTAGCTTTATGGTTTTACAATACTGACCATCACCATGCGGCAGCTATTGCGTTTGGTGCTTCTATGTTCCATCTTTTCAATCATGCAATGGCCAAAGGAATGTTATTCATGGCCAGCGGATCCGTAATTCATGAAGTTCATCATGCACATGATCACATCCATGATGCTGGTGATGGGCATGATTTTGACCCTCAAGATATGCGAAATATGGGCGGTCTAGCTTCTAAGATGCCCATTACTGCGACAGCAATGATGTTTGGATCAATGTCTATTATTGGTGTTCCATTGATAGGAGGATTCTGGTCAAAAGAAGGAATAATCGCTGAAACTTGGAAGGCTGCATTGGAAGAAGAACCTTTGATGTTCTTCCCTGCTATTCTAATTTTAGCAACTGCCGGTATGACGGGATTCTACATGTCAAGAATGTGGTTAATGACTTTTGCAGGCGAACCTAAGAGTGATGTGGTAAATCATGTACACGAATCAACGCCTTGGATTCGTGAACCTCTATTGATTTTGACGGCAGTTACGGCATTAGGCGGATTCATATTAGCATTATTTGGTGCAATTGATTTCTTATCAAATAATACTGATCATCTGAAAATGCACGGTATTCTGGAAACTCTTGAGCATGCCTTCTTGCCTGAGGATTTGAATACAAAATTGATTGGTTGGACGACTATTGTATTATCTTTCATAATTGGTCCAATTATGGCTGCTAGGGTACATGGAGGTAGCCTTAAAGAGGGGGAAAAGGCAATACAGCCCATAGGATTCCTCGTGACTCTCTCAGGAAAATTTGGTACCCAAGATGTGGAGGAATTATCTAAATCTCAATTATCAGAAGCTTTACAGAATAGATTGTATTTTGATAATATGTATGAATATGTTATTTCTAAGACTATAATACCTTTCGCTAATATGTTGGCATGGTTTGATAGGACTATAATTGATGGCATAATAAAACAAATTGAATCAAAATCTGTTTTGGGTTCTTTGCAAGTTAGGAGAGTTACAACCGGAAGTGCAAGAGATTATATTCTCATGGCTGCAGTTGGAATGCTCTCAATATTTGTATTAATATGGGGGGTGAATGCTTGAGTTTGGATATATTGACCATCATGACCATTACTCCAATATTTACTGGGATGATTTTGCTGTTAATGCCTCAAATATTACCAAAAGATGTTGCATCTAATTTTGAAAAGGTAACACGAAATATTAGCATGGGAATAGCGTTAGGTATTTTACTAATAGCTACTATGTTATTTTTTGGTACGATTGGATCAATAGATTGGACTGCTATTATGCAAGGAGATTATGTTCTAAAAAATGATCAATTTTCACTTATTTCATCAATTGGAGTCCAATGGAAAGTGGGTGCAGATGCACTATCATTTCCAATGATTTGGCTTACAGCCTTACTAATTCCAATATCAATGTTGGTTGAATGGGATGCAAAAAGAGGACATTTATTCCATCCTTTATTACTAATCATGGAGGGTGCCTTATTGGGAGTATTCATAACCTTAGATTTATTCATGTTTTATGTATTTTGGGAACTAACTCTCATTCCTATGTTTTTACTTATTCTAGTCTGGGGAGGAGATGATAGAAAGTATGCTGCAATGAAATTCTTCATTTACACATTTACAGCAAGTGTTTTCATGCTTATTGGAATCTTAATAATGTATTTCCATACAACTCCAATTCCTGGAATAGGATCTATGACTGGCCATCATTTCGATCTTGTAGCAATGACCGGTCAAACTAATTTAATTCCGAGTGAAGGTTTGAGGCATTTTGTTTGGATACTTCTCCTAATAGGATTTGCCACAAAGATGCCAAGTGTACCAGTTCACACTTGGCTTCCCGATGCTCACGTTCAGGCACCTACGGCAGGATCAATGTTGCTTGCTGGTGTAATGCTAAAAATGGGAGCTTATGGGTTCCTTAGGATAGCAGTAACTATATTTCCAGAGTCAACCGTAGTCTTCATCCCATTATTGATTTTCTTGGGCATGGCGAGCCTAGTTTACGGTGCATGGGTATGTATGGGGCAAACCAATCTAAAAAGAATGGTGGCGTATTCTTCCGTTTCACACATGGGATTAATTTTCTTAGGTATTGCTACAATGCAACCTTTAGGTATCGCAGGAGCATTGTTTATGATGTTTGCACATGGGATAATCAGTCCTCTATTATTCGCCGTTGCCGGAGCTTTCAAACATCACTATCATACTCTTGAAATCGGATCAATGAGGGGAATAGCACATCATTCCCCTTACCTTTCAGGCCATATGATGTTGGGTTGGATGGCCAGTCTTGGACTTCCATTAATGGCAGGTTTCGTTGCTGAAGTTGCAATTTTAATAGCATTCTGGATTGAATTTGGTTGGTTAGTTATGCTGCCTGCTTTAACCTTAATAATAACTGCAACATACTATCTAACCTCAATGCAAAAAACAATATTTGAATCCGATGATCCACACCAAGGTAAACTTCCAGATAGTTTACATGGGGAAAAGCCAAGAGATATTACTTGGCATGAAAATACTGGTATGTTTATATTAGGTATTTTAACCATTTTATTCGGGATATTCCCTTTCATTTTTTGGGACATGATGTCATCTTGGAGTACAGGTTTTGTCTCCGATGTATTGATCGATGCAATGCATAATAAAGATAAATGGAATTCAAGTGTTGAATGGCTAGTGGAGGTGTTAAAATAAATTCATTAAACGATATATCCTTAGATATTTTAATCCCTGAAATTATAATGACTATCGGGATGTTAATGATCATAATAATTCCTAATATGGGGGATGCAAAAATTAGATTACCACTTTCAAGGATTCATATTCCGGTTCTTATAGGTGGAACTAGATTTACTCAAGTTAACAATCCCATAATTCCGAGTATCATATCTATAATTACATTTGGTTTAGCTACTCTTGTGTCATTATGGATGTTATTAAATGATAATACTGGTGTTATGGAACCTATTATCGAGGTTAATCAATTTACAAGTCTATTTTCAATGATATTCACCTTTGCTCTATTACTTACATCTATTTCATCATTATATCGTCTACCCTCACAGGCTAATGCAAAAATACCTGATGATAGCGATTCAGAGAAATCACTCAATTCTAAAATTACAATTCTTATGAATAACCGACGTCAAGTAGATTTCTACATCTTATTATTGATGGCTGGATTAGGGATGTGCTTAGTTGCTAAATCTACTCACTTATTCATGCTTTTTGTTTGTTTAGAATTGGCATCTTTGTCTTCTTATGTTTTAGTTGCCTTTAACAAAGAAAGTGCAATTGGCGGAGAAGCCGGTACAAAATATTTCATTGTTGGTTCCGTTGCTTCAGCCATTGGAATTTATGGTATGTCTCTTTTGTATATTTGGAATGGTAGTCTTGAGATTTCATCACTAACTATTGCTTGGACGCAAATGGATTCCCTAGATCCTTTTGCAGGAATAGGGATTGGACTAATGTTGGTGGCATTTGGATTCAAAGTAGGGGCGGCCCCATTTCACTTGGCAACTCCTGATGCATATTCTGGAGCTTCTTCTCCAATTGCAGGACTTTTAGCTACAGCATCGAAAGCAATGGGCTTCGTAGCAATGATGAGAGTCTTACTAATTATCACAATTCCAGAAAACGGTGAAGAAGCGTATTGGATGATTGCATTAGCAATCATATCTATAATAACAATGACCTGGGGAAATTTTGCGGCTCTTACTAGTACTAATCCTAAGAGAATGTTGGCTTATTCAAGCGTAGCACATGCAGGGTATATGCTGGCAGCTCTCGCAGCCATTGGTACTGGTTTGGGAGATGAAGAATCTAACGTCCTAATTCTAACTGCGATCATCTTCCATTTAACCATATTAGTTCTCTTTAAATTTGGTGCGTTTATGGTATTAACTTTAATTGAAAATGAAGGCAACAGTCACAATATGTCTGGGCTACATGGATTAGCACGTAGGGATCCCATTATTGCTTCTTCAATGTTCATTTTCATGCTTTCTTTAGCGGGCGTACCTCCTCTTTCTGGATTCCTATCAAAATTATTGATGATAAATGGAATAGTGAATATATCTGCTGGTACTGGAAGTATGGCCTCAGTAGCTATTTGGTCATGGGCTTCAAGTGTAAATATGATTTTCTGGCTAGCGATGGCTATTGTGATAAATAGTGCATTTTCTCTTTTCTATTACCTAAGAATTGTTATGATTATGTTCTTTGAAGATCCAATTACTAATAAACCACTAGCAAAATCACTTTATCTAAGATTGATAATAATATTATGTGCAGTGTTAACATTATTATTTGGCATAGGTCCATTATCAGAATCATTACTTGAAACTGTTAATGAAGCCGCTCAATCTTTCCTTTAGGTTAAATAAATGATGCTCAACTTCACATAGGTGACTCTCGACCGGTACATGTGGCACGTAGGGAAGAAAAAGTTGATGCTGAACTTCTTGCTCGTTTAGAATCAGGTACCGGGGACCGTATCAGAGTACCTTTACCAAACAGAAAGGTCAATGAGATGTTCGCAATAGCTGACCAAATTCTTGGTGGACGTAGGGTACGTTCTGTGTGTGAAGATGGACAGACTCGTTTAGCAAGAATTCCAGGAAAAATGCGTAGAAGGCAATGGGTAAGGGAAGGAGATCTAATTACATTACAACCATGGGAATTCCAAGATGAAAAAGCAAATGTATGTATGAGATACACTAAAACACAATCATTATATCTATCAAGAAAAGGAGTATTGCCAGAAATTGTCGATGTGTTTGGAATGTCTGATGATAACAAATCAAACTCTGCTGCGAAAGAAGTAATTGAAGAAACTAATCAAGATGAAATTTTAGACAATGAAGAACAGATAGACACTGAGGAAACAGAAGAAAAACCAAGTATTCCCTTTCCAGTATCTAAGGATGCAGATGATGATATCGACTCATTCTTTGGGTGAGGTTCAATGACTAAAAAAAAAGAATGGGACTTGGAGCCTGATTTTGACACTCTCATGAAAGGTGAGAAAAGGCACGAATGGATATCTGAACCTAGATTTAAGAAGTTATTCAATGAAGTTGAACATGGCTTACAAGGAGTAATGGGTAAAGGCCGTTATGAATGGGTTGATCGGAGAGTTTTTGATCAGGTTTTTGATAGTTCAACATTATTGGCTATTCATAAATTAATGCAAAAAGGAGATATTGAAACAATCGAATACCCAATTGCTAGAGGTAAAGAGGCCCACGTGTTCTATGCTACTAGTAATCAAGGTCCAGTTGCTGTAAAGATATTCCATACTACAAATGCAGTATTCAAAAGTTTAGCCAAATATATAGATGGAGATCCTAGATTCGGAGGACTATCTCGCCGTCATAGAGAATTAGTGAATATATGGGTACGTAAAGAATATAGGAATTTGAAAAGAATGAGAAAGAGTGGATTACAGGCACCAATGCCTATTGCACATTTCAAAAATGTACTAATAATGGAGTTTATTGGAGAAGAAAAAGCCAGCCCACGACTTAGAGACGTTTCATTAGATGATCCTTATGATGTTTTTATCAAACTTCTCGATATAATCGCAATAAACTGGCAAACTTGTAATCTAGTTCATGCTGATTTTAGTGAGTACAATATTTTATTAAAAAATAATGATATTTGGGTAATAGATGTAGGCCAAGCCGTTACTAATCAACATCCAAATGCTGAAGAGTTCCTAGTTAGAGATATTACTAGGATTGTTGAATGGATTAATAGGCAAGGTTTCGATGCCAAGGTGGCAGATTGTTTGGTTAGAGTTTTAGATGATCCAGTCCCAATTTTGTCACCTCTTCCGGGCGGGGATTAAATCTAATGACGTTCTGACAACATGCATGGAGCATCTAGCGCGTATACCAAAAGATCGCATAGCAGTACTTATTGGTAAACGTGGAACTACTCGAAAGATGATAGAAAATGCTTGTAATGGTAAATTGAATATAGATTCATTATCTGGAGAAGTCAATATAATTTGGAATGAGGAAGTAGGCGATCCTATAGTAAGAATGAAAATGCCCGATGTGATAATGTCAATAGGAAGGGGCTTGGCACCAAAAAGGGCATTACAATTAATTGAAGATGATATATTTCTCAGAATGTATGATATTAGGGAATGGGTTGGCAGACAACCAAATCAAATAAGAAGAATGAGAAGCCGATTAATAGGTACTAATGGAAGAATTAGAAGCCTTATTGAAGAATTATCGGGATGTGAAATAGCAATATATGGCTCAAGTGTTTTAATTATTGGAGATAGTGAAGGTTTAGCGGTTTCTGCACCTGCAATTGAAGGTATTCTTAGAGGTTCTGAACATGGTACGGTATTACATGGTTTAGAACAGGATAGGAAGAGACAAAGAATACAATTAAGAAGTCTAGAATCTTTTCAAGATAAATCTGAAGAATCGCCATCCGGCTTTGACGTATTGGTTCCCGGTCTTGCGGATGCTCGTAGAAAAGCGGAACGTAAGTTTACAAATTCACAAGTTAGTCCGGATAATGACGAAGAGATTTCAGATATGTTGAAGCTTGCAGAAGATGAAGAAATAGTGTACGAAGAAGAATAAAAAAACCGCCATATCTAAGCGGAGAAACTCTTCGCCTGAACCATGCCTAATCATTTAGAAGAGTTGTATGATTATGAAAAGTTATCAATTAATATAATTTTAGCCTCTACAATAATATTTTCATGTGGCCTACTATTAAACTTCTTAGATTTCCCAAATTTTCTTACTGATTTTATCTATGAATATTATCTTAATCCAATTTTGGCCGAGAAGACTTCAGATGCAGGGTATAATTCTGTTAATACGATTACATATGCATTCATTTTAGCAATGTTTGTTGTTGCATTAGCTGCTTTCTTAAGATATTTTGACATTGATTCTAGTGAATATACTATAATAGCCCTATTTCCTTATGTTTTATGGGCTTCATTTGGAGAAGTTGTAGAGGATGCAAAAATGTTTGATGCTAGTTTGGCAGGATACTTTGTTAGCCCTGGGATACATTTTCAGACTGCTATGTGGGTAATTTTATCTGGGGGGCTTGCATATTTAATAGCAAATAAATCCAAAGATGAGATAAGCCTTAAAACAGAATTAAATACAATCTCTAGTTTGTTAATTCTTTCACAATTTATGATTTATTCTTGGTCAATTTCTAATAGCGATATTGTTATTGATAACGATATTAATATAGCGCCATTAATGTTAATTGGTTTATTTTCAGTTTTTCTTCCACAAATATTAGATAAATCTCTATCTGCCTTTACTCCTGTTCAGAGAGTTGTATACTTGGTAGGAATGGGGGGTTCCATGATTTTCTTTTCAGCGCTTGCTTCATATGCAATAAGTGTCCCATCTGAAGATTTAATATTATGGCCGTTGATAGTCGTTATTGGCCTGCCTTCCTTATTGGCATATTCGATGTATACTTATGGGGCATCATCCGCAAAAGAATTATCTAATCATGGATTAATAGCAGGCGTATTACCAGTCTCAATGACTGAAGAAGAATATATTGACCTAAAATCTGATGAAAAAGATTTAATTGAGAAACTTAGAAAAAAGGCAATAGGGGCTTATCCTGTCGTATTCCTCGCAGTTGCCGGCCAATTACTTGATGGATTGGCAACATGGATTGGAATTGACTTTTTCTCATATTCTGAAAAACATGTTCTGTCTGCTTGGATAATAGAAAAGTTCGGTACTGCAGCTGGTTTCACCGCAATAAAATTAGGATTAGGTGGTTTGATATGGTACTTCTTTACTATTTCAAATTTTGAATATCGCCAGCAGCATCTAAGATTATTAATTGGACTAGCTATGTTAGTTGTAGGGATGGCACCAGGATTAAGGGATGTTTTCCGATTATCATTAGGTGTTTAAATCAATTATGAGGAAATGATAAATAATTTAATATGGATGAAAAAATCATACGAGGTGTAGAATTAAATGGATAGATTATCAACAAATATCGATATTAAAAGTGAAGATTTTGCAAGGAGAAAAGAAAACAATTTATCACTCATTGATGATTTAAATAAGCGATTAGCCCAAGTTAAACTCGGTGGAGGCGACAAGTATGTCGAACGCCATAGAAGTAGAAATAAGAAATTAGCAAGAGAGAGAATTTCAGATATCTGCGATCCAGGCACCCCATTCTTGGAATTAGCACCACTCGCCGCTCATGATTTATATGACGGAAAAGCATATTCTGCGGGCATAGTAACTGGAATAGGCGTCATCAATGGGAAAGAATGCATGTTTGTTGCCAATGATGCCACAGTAAAAGGAGGGTCATATTATCCAATGACTGTTAAAAAGCACATTAGGGCACAAGAAATAGCTGAAGAAAATAATCTCACTTGTATTTATTTGGTTGATTCAGGAGGGGCATTCCTTCCTATGCAAGACGAAGTATTCCCTGATAAGCTTCATTTTGGGCGCATATTTAGAAATCAAGCAATATTATCTAGTAAAGGAATATCTCAGGTTGCTGCTGTACTTGGTTCATGTACTGCTGGAGGCGCTTATATTCCTGCAATGTCTGATGAATCAATAATTGTAAAAGGAAATGGAACTATTTTTCTCGCAGGGCCACCTTTAGTTAAATCTGCTACGGGCGAAGAAGTTTCGGCTGAAGATTTAGGAGGTGCTGACGTTCATACTCGAAAATCAGGCGTTGCCGATCATTTTGCTGAAGATGAGCAAAGTGCCTTAAGATTGGTTAGAGACATAGTTGAAAATTTAAATGTTAAGCCCAAACATAGATTAGATACTTCTGAATCTGAAAATCCTGTACATGATTCAGAAGAAATATTGGGAATTATACCTACTGATAACAGAACTACTTATGATGTAAGGGAAATAATATCTAGGCTAGTTGACGGTTCTCGTTTTCATGAATTTAAAAATCGTTATGGTTCAACATTAGTATGTGGATTTGCCAAGATTCATGGATATCCTGTTGGGATTGTTGCAAATAATGGAATACTTTTTTCTGAATCATCATTGAAAGGAGCACATTTTGTAGAGTTGTGTGGGCAACGAGGAATTCCATTAGTATTCCTTCAAAATATAACTGGCTTCATGGTCGGCAGAGATGCAGAATCTGGCGGAATAGCGAAAGATGGTGCAAAGTTAGTGACTGCAGTTTCTTGTGTACCTGTTCCAAAGTTCACAATAGTAATTGGAGGTTCACATGGTGCTGGAAACTATGGCATGTGTGGTCGTGCTTATGATCCAAGATTTCTTTTTATGTGGCCAAATTCACGTATATCTGTAATGGGTGGCCCCCAAGCTGCAGATGTTCTAACGACAGTAAAGCAGGATCAAAGATCGAGAGAGAATAAGTTTCCTATGTCAGGGAATTCCTTGAATGAATTTAGAAACCCAATACTCGAAAAATACGAAACTGAAGGTTCACCATACTATTCCACAGCTAGAATTTGGGATGATGGAATAATTGATCCACGGGATACGCGTGATATATTGGGATTATGCATTTCAGCGAGTTTGAATGCTCCAATGCCAGAGCAGACCTATGGCGTTTTCAGGATGTGATATTATGGAAAAATGGAATCTAATGCCATCATTGGAATTATGCGAATTAAAGATCCAAGGGCCTTTGGCATATCTAAATATTAAAAGAGAGGAAGTATACAATGCACTAAATACTCAATTAATTTCAGAATTAATAGCGGCTCTAAATTGGACTTCTGAACATTCAGCAGCAAAAAAAGAAAAAATCTTTGATAAATATGGTAAAGAATATCTCAGAGTTCTTGTTTTAACTTCAAATGGTAAGCATTTTTGTTCTGGTGCAGATATTAACATGATGAGGGATGCAGGTTCAAAATCTATTGAAGAAAATAGAATCGATTCAATAAGATTGGATAATTTATTCAATTCACTCTGGGCACACCCTTGTTTTACAATTGGGTATATCCAAGGTGTAGCATTGGGGGGAGGAGCAGGATTAGTTGCCTGCCTTGACCATGTTATTGCTGATTCAAATACTAAAATTGCATTATCTGAAGCAAAATTAGGCATTTTACCTGCCGTAATAGGGCCTTATGTTTATCGAAAGATTGGTAGTGCACAATTTAGGAGATTATCGATATTAGCAAGCAAAATAGATGCTGAGGAAGCACAAAGAATTGGATTTATAAATGAAATTATTGAATTTCAAGGCTCATTCGAATCCTCATTCGAAAGAGTAATTTCAGATGTTTTGACTACCGGACCAATAGCAGTGTATAAGGCTAAAAAACTAACTTTATCTTTTGATAGATGGGAAAAAACTGATGATGAACTTCGCCAATGGACACTAGATAAAACAAGTCAAATGAGAGGGTCCCAAGAAGGTCAAGAAGGACTGTCATCATTCTTGGAACGCAGACTTCCAGAATGGTCTATACAAAAAAAGGAGAATTAATATGATTCCAGATTGGATGAAAGGCTCTTCACATCCTTTTTCTACAGTATTAATAGCCAATAGGGGAGAAATAGCAGTTCGTATAATCCAAGCCGTTAAAGAAGCTGGCCTGAAAAGTATTGCAATATACTCAGATTCAGACAACAATTCACTACATGTTGAAATGGCCGACCATTCTATTCATTTACCCGGTGAAACATTATTGGATACTTATTTGAATATCGGTGCTATAATTTCCGCTGCGAAATCCGCAGGGGCCGATGCCATACATCCTGGGTATGGATTTCTATCGGAACGAGCAGATTTTGCTAGATCTGTATCAAATGCTGATTTGGTTTGGATAGGGCCATCGCCAGAATCAATTGAGATAATGGGTGATAAAATTTCTGCTAGGAAAAAAATGATTGAATATGACGTACCAATAATATCTGGTGAAGAATTAATTATAGATAATGAGGATTTTATTGAACCATTAGCATCTGCAGCTGCAAGAGTCGGGTATCCATTACTTCTCAAGGCAAGTGCCGGAGGAGGAGGTAAGGGAATGCGTTCTGTTTATGAGCCAAAAAATCTCAAATCCCAATATGAGGCAGCATCTAGGGAAGCATCAGCCGCCTTTGGTAATGGAACTATATATGTCGAAAGACTTCTCAACAAATCTAGACATATAGAGATCCAAATTCTTTGTGATAAATATGGTAATTCTATACACCTAAATGAGAGAGATTGCTCCTTACAGAGACGTCATCAAAAAGTAATTGAAGAAGCCCCCTGTCCTATATTATCTAAAGAATTACGTCAATTAATGGGTGAATCAGCCCTAAAAGCTGCTAAATCTGTTGACTATGTTGGGGCTGGAACTGTCGAATTTTTACTCTCACCTAATGGAGATTTCTTCTTCCTTGAAATGAACACGCGCTTACAAGTTGAACATCCAATTACAGAATTAATAACTGGGATTGATATTGTCCAGAAGCAATTTGAAATTGCTGCAGGATTAGAATTAGGCCTCATTCAAGATGATATTGGCATAATTGGACATGCAATAGAAGCTCGAATTTATGCAGAAAATCCATCAAATGGTTTTTTACCTGCTACAGGTATTCTTTCCAAATGGATTGTTCCAACAAGTCCAGGGGTTAGACTAGATTCAGGTTTTAGAGAAGGAGATAAAATTACAATTGATTTCGATCCAATGCTTGCAAAGTTAATTGTCCATTCATCATCAAGAAATGCTGCAATCAGGAGATTAGACTCAGCTCTTTCAGAATTTATTGCATTAGGTGTAGTTACTAATATCGGATTTCTGAGAAATATAATCAATCACCCGTCATTTATTCGAGGTGAAATAACTACAGATTTTCTTGATAATGCACCCAATGAATTATTTTTAGAAAAAGAATTTGATCCAGCACAATTGATTGCAATTGCATCAGGTGCACAAAAATTAGGAATAAATAAAAGCCACCGCCACAAACACACTGATGACTTGTTAAATGACTATAATGGACATGAAAGCGATCCATTTAGGATACTTTCTAGAAATTTTCCTTGAGGTATTAATATGGAATGGAGTATCGGAAAAGATGAAAAACGTTATATTACAAATATGATAAATGTAGACGGGCAACTAAAAATGTCTCTTTTTACTAGTGATGATGAAATAATTACAATTCCAGATATATCAATTACTAATGATTCAAAACCAAATAGAATCTTGATTAATGTGTCTGGTAAATCTCAATTAGCCCACGTTGTGAAGGTCGATGACGTATGGTGGATTCATCTAGATGGTAGAATTCACATGGTTAAATCACATGAAATTAATGGCTCAAAAACAAAACAAAATGAAGGAAGTTTGCTGTCCCCCATGCCAGGGACTATAATTGAAATATTAGTTAAAAAAGGCCAGAGAGTTCGTCAAGGGCAAACTTTGATGGTCATGGAAGCCATGAAAATGGAACATAAAATTCAAGCCCCAAAAGCAGGCGAAATATCTTCTCTTATTCATGAAGTTGGCCAAAGAGTAGACATGGGAGTTATATTGATAGAAATTAAGGAATAATTCAATTCAACGATTCTAAATATTCTTGATTATCCATCAATGATTTTAATACTTCTGGAATTATTATTTGCCCCTTTTTATTTTGATATTGCTCCATTATTGCTACTAATGCACGACTAGTTGCAACCGCAGTAGAATTTAATGTATGTACTGCCGAATTCCCAGTGGATGTGCGATAACGCATCCTCAACCTATTTGCCTGATAATCAGTACAGTTAGAGCAAGAAACTACTTCTTTATATTCATTGGCTCCTGGTAGCCAAGCCTCTAAATCGTATTTTTTTGATGCAACTGTGCCCATATCTCCGGTACAAATATTTACAACTCTGTAATGTAATCCTAAACTGTCCCATAAATCAGTTGCATTATCTAACAACTCTTCATGATGTTTCCAAGATTCCTTTGGATCGCAAATTATCACTTGTTCAATTTTGGTGAATTGGTGTACTCTCCATATTCCTCGATCAGAAAGGCCATGCGCACCAACTTCTCTTCTGAAACATTGTGAAATTCCAACTAATTTTATTGGTAATTCGGATGGTTCAATTATTTCATCCATCCTCATTGCCGTTAATGGGTGTTCACTAGTTGCAATTAGATAGTATTTATCTGGCTCTATTCCATACATAACAGTCTCAAAGTCACTAAGATCGGTAACTCCTTCATAAGCTTCTTTATTCATCATTAAAGGAGGTTGAATAAGCGTATATCCTCTTTTAATGAGGAAATTAGAACAATAAACTTGTAATGCCATTTCCAGTCTAGCCAAATCACCTTTAAGAAAATAGAATCTACTGCCAGATATTTTTGCAGCTCTGACTAAATCTACCCAGCCATTTTCTTCCAACATTTCATTGTGATTTTTAGCCTTAAAATCAAACTCTATTTTTTCCCCATGGAAACTATGTAATGTATTTTTTTGATCATCTTCTCCAACTGGAACACTATGATGAAGTATGTTAGGTACTTTCATTCTAAAATTATCTCTTTCACTAAGATATTCATCTGCTAACAATACCAAATCATCAATTTCAGAACCTATACTTGAAACCCTTTTCATTATCTCTTGAACAGTAATGCCATTTCCTGATTTTTTAGCCTTACCAATATCTTTTGCAGCTTCATTTCTACTTTTCCTCAGAATATCTACATCAAATCTCGTCTTGCGCCACTCATTATCTAATCTAATAACTTCATCAATATTATTATGAGGGATCTTACGCTTATCGTGATCAGCACGAATATCTTCCACATTATTTCGGAACATGCCTATATCTAACATACTACTACACTCTAGGAATCAACAATCAGACTTCAATTAATCGGAGATATCTATCATAAGAAGGTAATGTTATGCCACAATTGATTAAATCCAATTGCAATACTTCCAAATATTATGTATCCGAGAATACTTCCTCCATTAAGTAATGGAAGTCCGGCCTGAGGCTTCCCTCTTGCAACCTGAGTCATGAGTGCCACATATCCGCATAATCCTCCAAATAGTGTACCAAGGCCAACTAACATTGGTCCAAGATGAATTGGAAGAGTAGGGCCGCCCCATGTATCAAAAACTACAGGGCCTATTTCTGGCAAGAATGTTACACTTGATATTACTAAGATCCCTGGAAAAATTACATCACCAAGTCCCATAAATAATGCATCTCGAGATTTTTTTTCTGTTTTATTCTGATTATTATCTGTACTACTAATATCCTCTTGCATTATTTTATCTTTTTCATCTCTAAATGAGTATCCTCTCTCCTTTGGTGCCACTAACAAGACAGGTAATTTTAGATTAATCATTGTATCTGCCAATTCTAACATATGTTTACTTTTGTTAACGGCCCAATGATCATAAATAGCAGCAATTATCATAAATATTATTATCAGAGAAGGAGTAAAAGTAACTCCAAGCAATGTTATGACACCTGCTCCAACTAATACTCCAACAGAATTAACCACATACCATTCAGGATATTTATGTAGAAGTGTCATTAAACCTACCGTTGTTAATATTGCAAATATATTTAAAAAAGTTGCAGACATGTCAAAATCTGTGATTACCAATATTAACCATCTTAAGATTAACGCTACTGGCCAAATTGTATAGAATAAACTAATTCCCAATGCGAACATTACAAATCCTTTTATTAGATAATCAAGGCCTTTTCTTGCCATCCAGATGATAATAATGGTGAATAGAAATATCATTAATAATTCAAAAAATATATATCCAACTTTAGTGCTTCCACTTTCTCCAAAAGCTCTAATTTCATCAAAATTATAAACAGGTTGGATGAATAATCCGATAAGAATTGTCCCAATAAACATACTAGCC
>JBKEHQ010000019.1:0-19170 GCA_046710875.1 Candidatus Thalassarchaeaceae archaeon | reverse complement strand
AATGGTGAGTAAGTATGGCAAAAAATTGGAATAGTATACTTCGTTGGATCCACTTGATATTTGGATTCTGTTTTTCAATTTACTTCGGCGCTATAACTTTCAATGGCGATATTAATTATTGGGATGATCAACCATGGATTACAATGGCTATGGGTACAGTAGTTCTTGGAATTGTTTTCTGGACTGGAATAATCAAATGGCAACTCCCTAGAATAAAGAAATGGAATCGTAATCGAAAGAAGAATATTGAATCATAGGGCAGCCATTATGATACGGACGTCAATAAGGGGTCTGCTCGTATGCCTAGAGCACCAAATTTGCTTGATATTGTAGGATTATGAGTGTTTTATACATTCTATTGCATTATGTAATTTATCTCATATTCATTAGCATAGTTTTGATCCCAGTGAATGAATTCTTTCGACATTACTTTACTGTATAGAAATGGCGTAACCAATAGCAAATATAACATCGATAAATACCCATATGGCAATAGAGGGGCATCTTCATGGCATGGATTGAGTTCCCAGAATTTTAAATTTGCAGCCCTATGATGATCTGAATGTCTTGTCACATTACAGAGGTAAATACTACTTAGTAAATGATTAGAGTTCCACGAATGTCTCATTTCCACTGGTGTTCCTCTTTCTCTTACTAGACCATAATGTTCAATATAATTAATAGATTCTAAAAGTAATTTTGCCAAGAAAGCACACAAAAGAAAACTCAGCGTTCCGGTTACTCCGCTAAAAATAAACACTGCAATGGTTATACTTAGGCTTCTAAAATATCCAATAATCATTCTATTTCGAATACTGAAAACATTAAGTTTTCTTCTTTTCAATCGTTCTGATTCAATCTCCCAGCCGCTTATTTGTTCTTGTAAAGTGGCTCTTAGAATAAATAGATAGATATTTTCTCCTCTTTTTGCAGAGGCTGGATCTTCATCTAAGCACACGTTTTTGTGATGTCCGTGAACATGCTCAATAGCAAAAGTACAATCCCACGAAAAAGCGAGTAGCCAATTTCCGATGAACATGTCAATTTGACTCTTTTTTCTATGGACTAATTCATGACCTGGAACAGTGCCAAGTATACCTACAAATAATGCGGTTTGGAATATCAATGCGACTTTATCGATTAGAGTAAAAGACTCTTTGATTTGGTTAAAATCAATATTGAACTGAGAATTTAATCCATCGATATACCACATGGGGTTGTCGTTACTAAAAATCGAGACGATCAAAAAAATTAAAGCGAATAAAATAGGCAGATTTACGTAGATTGAAAAATTTAATATCCATGGATATGAAAATTGCTGAATATCCTTATCCTTTGGCAAAATATAATCTCCGATGATAAGAAATAATGACCAACTAATGAAGAAAAAAGTGGGGTAATTTTGACCCTGTAAAAAAAACAAAATGGCTAAAATTCCTGTTATTGCAGGAATATAATACTTAATATATTTCAGCACTCTTATTCCCTCAAAAATTATTCATCCAGGTGATTACTAATCATCTGCATCCAGTAAAGCAGTCGTCCACTCATTTTTAAAGACACCTTGCGGGTCAAGATTCTTGCAAACAGTTCGAAAAGTATCGAATCTAGGGTATAGTGACGTTAATTCACCAGCCTCAAGAGGACTGATTTTACCCCAATGTGGGCGCGCCTGGAACAGTTGGGACATACTTCGTGCCATGAACCTAGAGAATAGGTCGAAACCGGCTCTACGTGCTGGTTTTGCGTAACTGATGAAACTCACTGCATACCAGTCTTGGCCTTCACCACTAGCCATCGAAATCAAGGTGTCATCAGGAAGAACTCGTCGCACGCAGATGGGGTAATGTTGGCAGTATTGGTCTTGAAGTTCTTCTAAGTCTTCTTGCATACCGATATCATCTATTCGACGCTGGTTAACCACTGACAAAGTAGCATCTTTCTTCCCTGCAACCTCAATAACTTCTTTGGTAAATCTGAGAGCATCAGACAACTGGTCTCGAGGTACGAATAATTCAATCTCAATGTGCCTAAAAGCCTCATGCTTCATCACTAACATGGACGAGGAGCGATCAGTGACCTTCCACTTACGAATAAGGAATAAAGATACTAAGCGGCGGAAAGTAAACCGTATCATGCGCCGGCTTCGCAACATACGCTCTAGGAATAATATCTTCAGATGCATACCGTAGTCCATCACTCCCAGCCAGTAGAGGCGGTACATTCTGGCAAGGAAAGACCGCTTACCAGTATCCTCACACCGGTGTTGAATGAAGTAAGACCATCGCCATGGGATGAAATAAAACTGCTGGAGTGGATATGACTTTTCAGCAGCCAGAACATCTTCCAGCTTTCGAGATTCGGTGAAATGCTCTTGCACGTTATACTGCGCACGGCATCTAATTTTCACGGACAGAATAATTCCAAGCGAGCCCAGTGAACAACGAGCTGCCAACAAATTATCTCCTGCACTCACCTCGTCGATGAATGCCATTCCGGTTGATTCGTCATATCGTGCTAGTCGCACCTCTTGGACATAGTGCGACATACTGTGGCGACCAGAACCATGAGTGCCAGTAGAGATAGCACCTGCAATAGTTTGTACATCGATTAGACCAAGCGAATGTAGGGTGGCACCGCCGCGATTCAATTCCTTGAGAAGACGCTTGATTTGACAACCAGCCCCTACCGTGGCAACAAACTCTTCGCCATCTGGTTCTAGCAATACCTCGTCCAATCGACGCAAGTCTAGTTGCACACCATTGCCGAGTATAGCCTCGCTCCAACTATGTAATCTCCCCACAGCACGGATACTCTGGCCTCGGTGCCTGTCGAGGATTTCCAAGACTTCCTGTTCGTTGACTGGGGTGTAGGCCGCCGAAGGCTCAAGCACACGGTTACGGCCGAAATTCTCGCGATGCACGCTAATCAACCACCTGGTGTAGAATGTATAATGGTTCGGATTTATCTGCGGCCATATAACTATGAGGGGATATGTCACTTACTAACTGATCATATTGGATAGTTTGTTTAATAAAATTAGCATACATCCAACTATTGATGAAAGAAGGAGATTGAAGGCCTATCACATCCCCGCTAATACGTCTAGGGGTATAAAAATTATGAGATTGGATGAGTAACCTCGCACACCCATTCAAGCAGTGGGTAGGGAACTTTACGCATGCATAAACTAGGGAAGTTGACAATTAATTTTACTTCTTGGATTCGAACTTTATCCCAATAGACTTCGCGATTTCTCGTGCTTTATCATTGTTATCATTGTAGCGGGGCCTCATCATTCTTGAAATATCCAACTTCCAATCTCCCTTTTTATCAGATTTTCCGTGAATCTGATACTCGTGAAGAATTGAGGATCCTTCACTAGATGATGAAACTTTCTTGTGGTGTCTAAGATATAGTGAGTCCGAGAGAATTTCTCTCTTGACTCCCCACGTGCGTCCTAAAAATGTGCCATCAATAACTAATGCGTTAATACTATGATTTATATGTAGCTCATAAATAGAAAATGTATCGAGAACGATTTGATAAGAAAAAATGGAAATTATACCCATGAGTAAAATAAACTCCAAATCAAATCCCACAGTAAACGGAATAAAAACACAAACTCCGACAAAAATTAGAACTGCTACAGAAACGATGGATCTTTCGGATATCGGCGCAGGGTCCGATGTAAATTCCTGATCAGAATTTAAACTGATGGGAGGTACCTCCTGAATTGGTAAAGACGTGCCATTTGCAACGCCATCCTCGGACTTTCGCTCTTTCCACCACTCTTTCTCCATAGATGCACTTATATTTCATAGGACAAAAACTAATTTGTCGCATTGCCCTAGTATTTTAGTAGTTGTATTTATGGTAAAATCATGATATATCATAGTGGACGATGGTCTAATTAAGGCTAGAGATGATGATGCCGTAAAAGATGCTATATCTTAGGATGGTCGTTTTAGAGTATGGGCGAGAAGCAGTGTGCATTCGAAGGCTGCAAAGCGCTCGAATTCAGGACAACAGAGTATTGCCTAAGGCACAAGGGGGGTTTGTCAGATAAGAGAAAACCCAACATTACTAGAGATTCACTGAATGAAATAGAAGACAAAACAGGAATTGAGGTTTTGCTTTTCTTCATTGGGATTATTATCTCATTATTCGGATATAGCCTTCTACAAGCAGAACCAGTATCTAACTGGTTCGAGGCTTTAATCAACCCGATTGTCCAAATCTGTGGATTGATATCAATTGTTGTTGGCGTGTTGTTTATCTTATCGCCAATATTTGCGAAATACGGATATAGAATTGATAAATTATCAACCTCTGAGGTATCATTCTCTGAGGTATCATTCGATCCCTCTACAGGAATGTACTACTTACCGGTCGAAAAGGAACTCTCCGAGGATAAACAGGCTTCGGAAGAATGACTTGCATAGGCGCATGATCAGGGAAGTGCTCAATATAAATCATCCTAACGTAGTTGACAGTTCTGTGTACAAATATAAGTGGATTAATACCAATAATGATCTTATTAGGAGTTCTTTTACGTATAATTACATTCTTTTGAGTCTTTCTACATTCTCCTTAAACATTGAAAGATTTTCACTTCGGCTTACTTTCCTATCGATTATTGGCAAAGGATAATCTTGACCAATGATACATTTTGATAATCTTTGTACCTCTAAAGGAGCCAAATGTGGCTCGAAAATATACTTTGATGGATATGAGGCTAGTTCTGGAACCCAAAATCGTACAAAGTTAGCTTCTATAGCTTCTACATTCAAACTAGATTTTGAATCGGGACATGGATTATACACTCGGTAATATGGCATGGAAAAGGGTGCAACTCCAGCCAGCCATAGCCAGTTTCCATTATTTATTGCCCAATCAGAGTCCACTAGTTTTCTTTCAAACACATCTCTTCCATGTTTCCAATTTTGCCATAACTGGCCACGAGTGAGGAAACAGGATACTGCATGCCTGCCTAAATGGTGCATCCAACCAGTTGCATCTAGCTGTCGCATCATTGCATCAATGTAGGGGAAACCTGTCATTCCCGACTCCCAAGCAATAATCTTCGACTGATCATATTCTCCCCAATTGATTGGTTTACAGTTTGAATTATTGGCATCATCTTCCCAGTTTTCAACAGATCTAGACAAGAGATAAAACATTTCTCTGAACATTAATTGACCATGGAGTGATTCCGGAGGTTTGGTATGATTTGAGTTGAAATGGGCCTTTGCACATTCATTCCATACAAGTCTTACAGATAGGCATCCATGACTGATGTATGGCGATAATCCTGTAGTTGTGGGCTCCATAGGGTTTCCTTTTTCATTAGTGGAAAATGTCTTCGGTTTTTTGAAATTATTAACGAAGTCAGGCCTTTCTGAAACCTTCTTCTTGAGTCTTGCCAATGCTTCTCTCTCTCCTCCCAGAAAGTAGAGACTATTTCGTTCTGATTTCAATATTAGTTGCTCTGATTTCTGCCTGATTTCTTCGCATGGAACATAATATTGTGAAGCTCGGGTGTCTTGAATTACAGCTTCCAATATTAATGAGTCTGTACAAATATTATTAGGGATTGGAATTGCCTCATTAACTAGGTATCCATCGGGACTTATGTTGAGGTTCTTTTTGAAAATTCTGTCTATGTCTTTTGATGATTTTGGATTAATAAAATTATTTGATTGTGTTATTTTTTCAATATCTAAGATAGTATTTACTGTTGGAAAGACTTTGCTATGGATTCCAAAATTAGTCAAATTTTTCTCAATTTTATTAATTTCATTCCTACTTCTAGGCTCAGAGCAATAATCACACAATAACCAATTGATTTTACCATCTAAACTATTAATTATAGATTCTATAATTATCACAGGATCTCCAGAGAAAACTAAGAGTTTTGCCCCATAATTCTCCTTGAGATTTCTGTCCAAGTCAAGCAAAGAGTCGTAGAGAAAATTCAAACGACTTCGGCCCTGGATACTTCCCTTATCTGAATTCCATTTATCTTCCATGATGTAAATAGGAATTATTGAATCAATATCTTCAGAGGAATTTGCCCATGTTAAAACTGGATTATCATGTAACCTGATAGATTTTCTAAACCATAATATTGCCGTTTTCATCTTTTTACTCCCTAAATAATTACGATTAACCGGCCATACTAAAGCAGAAAAATATCTATTCTAACATTCATTCATTAATGTCTGTTTATTTTCTTGTTAGTGTAAGAAGGTCTGGTCGACTGTAATGGCCACTATAATCAAAATTTTGCCTCTCTTCTACAACTGTTCGCCTATCTACATCTGCATATAGTATTCCTTCCTCATAATCTGGGAGTGGTCCAGCGATTATCTCACCAGTTGGATTTACAATCATAGATCCTCCTGAGTGTAATCCTCCAGCTTTCAGCATTTCATCCCGCATTGGGAAATCATCAATTGATAGATGTCCAAAATCCTCTCCCCTGTATACCCCACATGCTGATAGAATCCAAGATCTTCCTTCCATTGCCATAAATCTAGTAATATCTTTTGTAAGAGAATAAGAACCAGGCCAGACTGCAACATGAATCATTTCACCCTCTTGATGTAGTGCAGCACGGGCGAGAGGAATCCAATTCTCCCAGCAATTTAATCCACCTATTTTACCCTCGGGAGTATCGTAAGTACGTAGTCCCTCGATATCTCCATCTGCCCATATCAGACGCTCGTCATAGGTTGTTTTTATCTTACGATGTCTACCAAGTATCTCACCTTCAAAACCAATAGTTAGTAGTGTGCAGTAGACACTGCTAACTCCTGCTTCAAGTATGCCACCCATTAGCATTATTTTATGCTCAGAGGCGATCTCACGCATCTCTGTGACTATTGGACCATCTAGACTGACTGCTTCCCTCACATAGGTCGAATACACTCGTTTCTGTTCGGGTTGGTTCCAACGTGCTGAATCAGTCATTCCCATCCAAACGGGATATCCCGGAAGTAATGTCTCTGCCCATGTAATTACGCTAGCACCTTCACCAATTGCTTCGAGAATAAGTGCCTTGAGTTTTTGCCAAGATGCTTTTTTATCTAGAAATACTGGTGACATCTGTATGACTGCGACTTTCATAAATATTCTGACTAGGCGTAAGCACATAGACCTGATGTAACTGAAGAGTGTGTATTTTAACTCTAAACGTTCTAATCAGAATCAAGTATCAATTGAGATAATTTGATTTTAGATGTTGAAATAGGAATATATTAATTCTATCCAACAAAGCATTAGGATAATCTGCTATCATCTAACCGCAAGAGCGATGGTTGATGCCTTGGATGCTGAGATAATTGAAGAAAGGAGTTTCTTCGATATCAATAGTTCTTCTTTCTTAATCAATTTAAGCATAGGTAAAAAGGTTGGAATTTTCTTCACGACTGTTGCAGTTGTAGGAATGATTTTTAGCTCAACTATTTGGTCCGGAGCGGGCCCAGGTGCATTTAGTAATTCAGAATATGAATGGTGGGAAACACCGGTTAATGAACGAGAAAATATGGAATTAAACATGACTGGATGGAGAAGTCAATTACCAGTTGAAGGTTTGTACTCTTGGTCTGGTCCTACGGAATTTTTCGTTGAAGTTGACTTGCCAATCTCTGAGCAAGATGTAGGATATCCAGAGCCCGCTTTGATGCATGTTTCTTTATGGATGCCAGATGTTCCTAATGGAACTAAAATACCTGTAATTGCAACCGTCCATCCTTACTATGATTTTGGAGGAGAAGGAGTTGTTGGTGATGACTCTAATCCCAATACTGTTCCTGATGCAGGTGTCGGTTTGTGGGTATTAGAAGAATTTGTACCTCATGGTTATGCTTTAGCCCAAATTTCGACATTTGGTACAGGTAAATCTACTCATTGTCAGGATGTAAAGGGACTTAGTGAGCAAATCGGAATCCAATCAGCAGTTCACTGGCTTGGTGAGCAAGAGTGGTCAAATGGTAATGTTGGATTAATGGGTAAATCATACGCAGGAACAACCAATTGGGAAGCTGCACAAAATCCCTCTGAACATCTAAAGACTATTGTCCCAATATCTGGATCAATCGGAGTACAGCAAATGTTCTATCGAAATGGCTCCAGTGAAGCTAGGGCAATGCTCTATGATGTTCTGTATGAAGGAGCAACTTCTGATGCTACTACTGATGATATGAGATTCTGTTCTGATGATGCCATAGGCCCCTTGAATCCCTTTAGTACTTGGTTAGGTGCGGGATTGGGAGGAGATCAATGGAATGATTACTGGAATGAAAGATATCACTTACAGGATGTAATAGATAACTATCAAGGAAGTGTGTATATTGTTTGGGGCTTACAAGATTGGAATGTAGATCCATACCATGCATTCCCAACACATCAATTATTGAGTGATGCTGGAATTAATGTTCGAACTATTTCTGGACAATGGGGGCATAACTATCCTGACCAACCAACAGTTCACGAAGAGTTAGAATCAGGATATGGAGCAGAAGCTTTTCCAAGCGTATCAAGAATGGATTGGGCCGTTGAATTATTCCCATGGTTTGAATATTATTTGAAGGATATTGGCGAAGAGCCAGAGTCTTATGTCCAAGTACAGAGAAATGATGGAGAATGGCATATTGAAGAAACATGGCCAGCAGAAGATACCACTAATATCCAGTATGCAATTGCAGACTGGGATGGAGGAATGTCTGGAACAGTTAATTCCCAACAATCAATGACAATTACTAGTCTTCCTTTGATGGACGATATGCATATCTCAGGATTACCAACATTACACATTGATGCAAGAACAAATACATGTAATGGAGGGCAATTATTTGTAACAATGTTTGATGGAACTTCTGGATTAAGATTAGGTCATGCAACTATGGATGTTAGATATAGAGATGGAGGGTATGATGCATTGCCAACATATCCTTTGACAAACTATAGGATGCTTATGGAGTTTAATCCAATGGACGTCATAGTTCCCAAAGGGCATACTATTAAATTGGTAATTTCTGAGACTGGAGAAGATTATCTTCCCTCGCCATGTGCACCCATAGGAATGACAATATTTGCAGGATATCAAGTTCTAACTTTACCGACCTTAGACAGGCCTGTAGATCATGAAAATTGGTTTAATGTTCCTAATTGGTGGCAAGAAGATTGAATCAAAGGATAGCCGCTGAAAGAGCACACTAATTTGCCAATTACAATCAATGAGTGTCTTCTTAGACCCATTCTCCTGCACATCCAAATTGTATCTTTTACCAATGAAGTAAAAACAGGCCCCCCCATTATTGATAGTCAACATACCATCCCCCCTTTGTATGGACCTTGTCCTGATAGCCTCGTTCCTCCTATTCATGTGTGCCTTCGCGGGTGTAGGATTAGCCAGTATGTGGGTAAAAGAAGATACTACTGATGATTATCTCGTTGCTAGTCGCGGAATGCATCCTGCTCTTGCGGCACTATCTGCTGTAAGTACTTGGAATTCAGGATACATGTTCATCGGTTTTATTGGCTTTACATTTACAATGGGTTACTCAATTATTTGGATAGGTTTTGGGTCATTGCTTGGGCAAATTATAGCATGGATTTGGTTGTATAAATTTATTCAACAATCTGCGAATGAGCGCGGTGTTCGATCACTTTCATCACTAGTTTCTGAAGTCACTGGTTCCCCAGAGGCGAAGTTAGCAGCATTATTCTCTATTCTTTTCCTGGCTGTATATGCGGCTGCTCAATTGACTAGTGGAGGGAAAGCACTCAATGTGATGTTAGGGTGGTCAGAAGTCGTCGGAATTCTGATTGGTTTCGTTTTAGTAGTTGCTTATTGCTATGCAGGTGGTATACGTGCTTCAATATGGACTGATGCGGCTCAATCCTGTGTGATGATTATTGGTTCAAGTTTACTTTGCTATGTTGCAATGCAAGAAGTAGGTGGTTTTTCAGGATTACACGAGGGGTTAGCCGCCGAAAATGCGAATCTGACCAGTATCGTACCTGCAGATCTTAATTTTGGTGTCAGTTTATGGATTTTCGCATTTTTCTTGGGTGGACTGAGCGTTGCCGGGCAACCTCAAGTAGTTTCACGAGTAATGACATTAGCGACAGACGAAGATAGGAAGACTGCCATGCGCTGGTTCTTTGCGTGGCAAATACCATTCCTACTAATTATGGTAATCATAGGATTGGCAAGTCGTGTAGTGTTCACAGGTACCGATTTTGATCCCGAACTAGGATTACCAATGTTAGCTATGGAAACACTGGACCCATTTTGGGTTGGCTTGATATTAGCATCAATTTTTGCCGCAACTATGTCTACAGCCGATAGTCAGGTTCTCGCCTGTACCGCTGCATTCACAGACGATATCATGCCAGAAATAAGCCAAGACCATAAAAAAGCTAAATTAGTGACTCTAATCATTGCGGTCTTTGCCACATCAATCTCAATTTTTGGATTGTATGTTCCTGGCGGAGATTCGGTATTTGCTTTGGTTGTACTAGCCGTATATGGCTTAGGATCAATTTTCGTACCAATTTTAATTATTAAATGGGCAGGATATGAGCCTGATTCAACCCATACTATCGCAATGATGACGACAGCATTAGTCACTGTTATTTTATGGTCCATTAGTGGATTTGGAGATGACATATTTCCATCTGTCCCTGGCATGGGGGCTGCATTTATTATTCATTTTATAATGAACCAATTACGTACTTCACATATATCACCTTTAGGTAGATTTGAATTTCCAGATTTCAAAACTTTAGGTATTGCCACATTAGTTATTTTTGCTCCTATAATCGTTGGTGAAACTGCATACATTATTGCAGGACCGGACTCTCTACAGGAGGATGTAAAAAATCCAGGATCTTGGTTCGTAGAGACTAGTTTTGATAGTGAAAAGTTGGCAGATGGAATAGAATACATTAATGACGGCCAAACATTCACAATCGAAATGACCACTGATTCTGTACCTAATCTAGAAGATATCAATATTGTAGGCGTTAGAGTAACTCTAACATATTCAGAAGATGAAACAAGTTCTGGTTTAGGGTGCAGTGTACCTGGAGCATCTAATCCTGATCCAGATACCATAACAGGGACTATACTCCATGACGAAAACAATAACACATCTAGTGGGCAGAATTCTGCAGGGAGTTCTTCATCACACTTTGTTGAGATTGAATGGTACGACAGTTCAATGATAGGAAATGTAACTGGTGTATCGGAATCAGATATTAACAAAGGATTGAACGCAGGAGATTCAGGATTAGGCATATACACTCTCGAAATAAATGTGGTTGCACAATCAGGCGGTGGAATTGGATGTACAAATACTGATGATGGAGAGGAAGTAGAATATTTAGTTGAGTTAATTACACTCGATTATAATATTAGTTCATTATGATTTTTGAAGTATCCCTTTGCTAACCATATGATTCAACTTGAAGCAAAGGGTACCCTTGGTTTTTTTAATCAGAACGCAGTAGAATCGGTTAATACCATCATTGCCATGCCAATATCATGGACGTGGTAGAGTGTCAGGAATAATTAATTAGAAAATTTTACCAATTATTTTTTTGACATTGTCCGGTGTTTCTATTCCTGATGACAAATCACTATTGCTTATTGGTGGAAGGATTTTTGATTCTATTGGTAAAACACCTGCCCACCATGGACCAGGAATATCTTCTTCAAAATCATCTGCTTCTCCTTCTCTAATTTTAGCTGAAGCATGATCAATATCAATGGCAACTATTGAGGTACTTTTCATTTCTTTATCATTAGGTTGTCTTGCACCCTCCCATCTTCCAGGTACAAGTCCTTCAGTCATAATTTTCATTGCCTCTAGTTTCTCCTCAATAGTTGCTACTCTACCTTTTCCAAAAGCTACCACTGACCTATAGTTCATAGATGAATTATATAGGGATCTTGCTAAAACTATTCCATCTACATGTGTGAAACAAAGACATAATTCATTACCTTTGCCAGTTTCTCCTAGTAGTCTACTTGCTTTTGCCCCATGCAGATATATTGTTCTACCTGATCTCGCATGTATTGTGGGGATTACAAATGGTCTTCCATCTTGGATGAATGATACATGGCATATTAATGTCGAGTCTATTATGTTATGAACAGTTTCTTCATCATAAAATCCTCTTTCTCTAATTCTATTGACAATATTATGGTTTTCTTTAATGTAATCTGACATTGGAATCTCCAAGCGCCCCTCAGTAAAGTAGGTATTTAATATTTTCAAAGATAATATTCATGTTATATTGGTGTTTTAATTCCCATTGCTCGAACAACACACCAACCCGTCCTTTCAGAGGCTACCCTTTGCTTCGTATAAGGGGGGATTACCCATGCGCGCTCTCAAAGAAATATAGGGTAATTTAAGACTAGACATCCCCTAGTCGAACCATGTCCGAGAAAAAGGGATGGTGGGAGATAGAGAGCGAGCCAGAGGTCGTTGACGAGTCCGCCATCATATCTCAACCCGACTCACTTGAGAGTATTCCATCAAAAAGGAGAAGTCAAAGAGAATTCGGTAAGTGGATCTTTTGGATATTTCTATTATTGTGGGCAATTCCCTTTGATTCTATCTTTTGAATACGCAAAACAATGAGTTATCAGTCCGCCCTTTCATATGTTGTGGAATACATTGTATTGCAATGCAACGGTTACTATGAAACATCTTTGATTTAGTAAATATTTTCTGTAGTTCAATGGCTCATCTTGCATTTAGATAATAAGCAAAATTAATCATTCCAGCAAAACTTACCCATAGAATATAGGGCCAAACTAAGATTGATGCTTCTTTGGCTGGCCCGTAAGTCATATAGGCATATATCACCGTAAAAACCACCATGATTACTATCATCAAGAAAGACGTAAGATATTCTGCTGAGTTAAACACATTCGGCCACAATATATTCACCAATAGTTGAATTAAAAATAGGGTGATTATTATATTGCTATTGGGAATTTCTTCTTTTTTAGATAACAGCATCATGAAACTAATGGCAATCATCGTGTAAAGTACTAACCAAATAGGTCCGACAACCCATCCAGGAGGTTGAAACCACGGCTCATAATCAGAGTCAAAAGACATAACGCATAATTTGGCAGTATTTGTTTTTATTTAAATAATTGTAGTTAAAATTCATGCATCAAATACGTGTTTTCGGTAATGAGTTAATTCCTCAATACTACCTCGAACATCGTCCATCGCCCTATGTCCTGAGCGCTTACTGAACCTTGGAGAGTTAGGATACCATCTTGTAATTACTTCTTTAATTGAAGTTACATCTACACTTCTATAATGGAAGAAATCATGTAATTCGGGCATATATTTTCTCAAGAATCGACGATCTTGTCCTATTGTATTTCCACATAGAGGGGGCACTCCATCCAGACAATGCACCCTTAGGAATTCTAGAGTTTGTTCTTCTGCTTCTTTCATAGAAACTCCATTATTTCTTACTCTATTGATTAAACCATTTTCAGTATGATGAGTTTGATTCCATTCATCCATCTTATCAAGTTCTTCTTCAGGTTGAGATACTGCTAGACTAGGTCCTTCGGCAACAATGTCAAGATTACCTTCTGTTACAATTGTTGCAATTTCTATGATTGTATTTTCATGAGGATCTAAACCCGTCATTTCCAAATCTAGCCATACCAAACGCTGTTCGAACATATTTCTCTCCCTACGGCTTGACTTCTTAGGTATTCTTGTCATAGTAGGGATGATATGCATTAGTAGTGGCGCAAGGCCGTGTCGGATGTAGGGTACTTTCAACTTTTGAAAGGTAATAAGCCATTTCGCAGATTGTTTGCCGCAGATATGATTTCATATATCGGAGATTGGTTTACTGTAATTGCATTATTCATACTAGCAGGAGAAGCTACTGATAATTCTCCACTTGCAATTGGAGGAATATTGGTAACTAGAAGTTTTGGAATGGCATTATGTGATCCTTTCTCAGGAATGTTTGCTGATAGATATTCCAGAAAAGGTTTGATGATGTTGTCTAATTTTATATCCTTATTTGCACTAGTTACAGCTGTTTCATTAGACTTATTAAATAATTTATTTTCATACTATTTACTTGCCTTTGTTATGGTTCTAGCAAAGTCTTTATTCGATCCCGCAGAATTTTCATATTTACCAAAAATATGTACTAATGATGAGTTAATTACTGCTAATGCATTAGGATCTGGAGGATGGTCTGTTGCATTAGGGATAGGAGCAGGGGTGGGTGGTTTTACAATTTCAGAATTTGGAGTAACTACTGCTTTGTGGATTGATTGTCTGACTTTCATATTCTCAATATTATTAATTTCTAGATTACCATCAGGTGGACCAGATAATCCCATACAAACTAGGTTAACTCCTAAATCGGCAATAGTCGAGATTGTTTCCGGTTGGAAATATATCCAAAACAGACCATCTGTAAGAAGAGTAGTGTTTGCTAAAGGAATGTGGGCCTCTGGAGGAGGTGCACAAGTTTTCTTATTGATATTGATAGGAATGGAGACCGGTTTTGGAGAATTGGCAGCAGGAATTGGTTTGCTCTTTATGGTCAGAGGTTTTGGTTCTGGTTTTGGCCCCATTATTGCTAAACCTTTGATGAAGCAGACAGTTATCTTACCTTATCTTTTAGGAGTATCTGTAGGAATTTCAGGAATATTTTATGTTGTTGTTTCACAAATTGAATGGAATAATATGTTACTATTACTAGTATTCTGCGCACATGCTAGTTCGGGAGTTAATTGGGTCTATTCAACAACTATGTTGCAAACTCGTTCAGATGATGAATGGAGGGGCAGAGTTGCGGGTACTGACTATTTGGTAATTACATTCACAATGGGATCTTCAGCACTTGCTGCTGCCTTAATACTAGAAAATCAGCTTCTAGAATTAAGAGAAGTTATTGCAATTACTGGAGCAATACAAATTGCCATAGGACTATTGTGGGTAATATTTGCATCTCCTAGTGAAAAGAAAATTTTCAATCAGTAGTAATTAATATAGAAAATTGCTATCATTGTAACGAAAACCGATGGTGCAATAGTACGAATCAGGGTAGTAAATATTTGAATATGGGTTCGCTTGGTATAATTTTTAAATTGATCTTCCAACAATTCATCAAGTTCGGATAATCCAAAGGTCGCAACTTCGGTAATTTTTTCACTCATTGTATCAATGATTGCATTCCCAAGATTGCTCAATAAGGAAGTAGCTGGTGAAAAAAATGAAGATATGTTGCTAGAAGAAGTAGCGCCTGCTTCTTGAATTTTGTCAGGTAATTTGGAAGTAGTCATATTTTTCAATTTTATAAGCCCCTTTCTTGCCTGTACTAGAATATTCAATTTATCTAATCCTGACATTCTCTTCAAGGTATCTAGTGAATCTGCTATGGAATCTAATTCATTTATTGCAAATAATAATTTTTTATTTGTAGCACTTGAGTTTTTGAAATCAAAATATAACCATGATATCATTCCGATAATAAAAATACCAAGTAATACTGCATTCATTTCTACAATTAAAACTTCATCAACACCAAAATAATACATTATTGGAATACCTAGTAATGCTGGAAATATAGCTAATGCAATTTCAGTAATTACAAATTGATTTAGTCCCTTAATTTCTAATTCCCGAATTAATTGTAATCCAACAGTTGGCTTTCCATCGAAAAAAATTGAAATTTCTTTAATTGGCCTTAATACCAATATAATTCTCAATAAAAGAGATACGAACAATACAATAAATGTCCAATCTTTCAGAGTTTGTGGAGGAAAAGACGGCAATAAATCAATTATCATAGCAACCACATCAAATTAAAGATTAAACAGTGCTGGTAGTAATAGGGATAATAACTTTTAATTTTCTGTTTGATTTAATTTTGTGTAAACAGTATCCAAAAATCCATCATTAAAATTACATATTTTAGTTCCCCATTCTCTTCCAAATTTATATCCTGCTCCTGCGGAACCTGCATATGCCATATAATTTGATGCCGTTACTGCAAGACCAATAGCTCCAATAATTGTTAATTCTCTAATCAATATTTTTTGCCTCCTTTTACTTTTGATTTATTAATTTCTTTTATGTCTGTTAAATCCCCATTTAGATGATCTTCCCATCCTGCATAGTGCCTAAAGCTACTTACTGATGCCCCCACAATTGCCGTAGTTCCTCCAATTAAAAAGCATGTCATTACTAATCCATATATTTTCCATATCATACCTAATTCTCCTCTTCTTGCTTGTCTTTCTTACTTCCTTTTACAATACGAGATGCGCTATCGCCTATTGTTCCCACAACATTACCAGCGGTTTCTACAGTTACTTTGGTAACTTCGCCTGTAGCATCTATTATCGCACTTATTGCTCGTCCACCGCCAACTGCTAGATGGACTACTGTTTCTTCCCCTGCGTTAACTAATTCTTTTACTGCTGAAGAAAATTCATCAACTAATGCATTAAGTCCTTTTGTGACTTTATCTACAGGTTTCGGTCCAGACATGGTTATCGCATAGTGAGTTTGCATATAATATTCGGAGGTACATTATAGGTGGTTAATTATACACCTATGTTAATTATTTATATTTTCATATCATCCGAAGGAAGGTAGAAGAATTCACTAGGATATATCTCCATTCTTTGGCCTAATTGAATGAATCTTCCAATGTCTGATCGCCACATTCGTCCATTCTCAGTAACTTCCCAGTGAACTATTGCATGCCCTCCTCGACCGATATTACCAGAGTCAAATTTATCTATTAATTCCATTTTTTCTAACTTAATTAACAACTTTCTTAATTCTTTTCTATCTATTCCAGTTGCTCTTTCAATCCTTACTAATTGTTTTGCAGTTGCAGAATTTGTCCGCATCCTAGATAAATACAATAGTATCCTATAAAGAGTAACTGGAAAGTCTCGTTGCTTCTTCATAATAATCTAACAAGGATGATGATTAGTACAAAAACAATTCTATTTTAGAGGGTAGAATTTATACATATATCAAAGTCTATACTCATATCATATATTTATCCTATCTGAACAAATCCTTAGTTCCATTATCGATGAGTATTGGTAATATATTGAGTGAAGAGTATTAGAAGTTACAACCATGACATTTTTAAACATCGATAGAGAGAGAAGAACATGTCAATTATAGCAACATACAATGAAGCCTGGAAAAATGGAAACGTAGAAGCACTTGATGAAGTAATTCATGATGATTTTGTTTTTAATCCGCATGTGGGTGGAGTAACAATGAGTAAATCCGATATGATGGGATTTGCTGGTAATGATTCTGTTCGCTCTGAACACAATAGAGTTCTGTTCGAAAATAATGAGGTTGGCATGGCTCACTCCGTAGTGCATTTTGCAAATGGATCTACTTCTGAAGCAGTAATGTCTTTCATTCGATTCAAGGATGGTAAAATAATCTCTATGGAAACTGGTGCAACTCCACTTTCTGAGGATTACAAACTCGTTGGTAGCGAATAAAATCAACTAATACACTTTATTTTAGTTTTCCAAAAAAATTAATTGTAATATTATTGAGTCTTGATTGGCTAAACTCATACTGGAATTTATTCCATTGGTAATAGTTTTCGAAAGAGTCTATCTTTAGTCACATATTTATCATAAGATTGTTATTATCTTACGCTGAATCTGGTAATTCTAACTTTTCCTGCTAACATTATTCCACCTAATTCAACCATTTACATCTATGCTACAAGCTGAGTATCGCATAATACTAGTTAACAGAGTCAACTAAATATTCAAACTATACTATTAGCAGCAACTCTCATCTATGCTATCTTGAGCACAGAAGCAAGTTTTTGCGGGTTTAATATCAGCACGGGAACTGCGTTCATTGAACAAAGCAGTTACTTCAGCGAGTTCTTCAGGTGCATCGCCGCGATCTTCTAGACAAAGTTTGAGACCTAGTAATCCCCACATATTGTCCTTCCATAGTTCGATATCAGCACGGTAAACTGCTTCTGCTTCTTCGATTTCTCCTTGTTCGTGAAGAAGTGCGCCAAGAATGTGACGTACTGGTTGCATTTGCCCCCAAGGTTCGTTATATGCAAGATTAAGTGAAAGATCTACTCCACGGCGTAGATGATCAAATGCTACAGTGAAGTCAGAGGAATTTCCGCTTTCCTTTGCGAGGAACTGTCTACGGTATTCTATTTCACCATCAAGTATAGCATCATTTACCAAAAGAATACAAGGTCCATCACTTGGGTCTTGATACATCAAATTGTTGTGAAGTACTCGTCCTGCTAGAGCAGGATTTTTTATTGCTTCTTTGAATAAAACCTGTTCTGCTTCTGCTTCTGGCACCATGCCCTTTGAAGCATAAGCAACTCCCCTAGCATAATGTTGTGTTGCAATTGCAGCAGGGAAAACAGCTGCATCTGTATGAAGTGGTTCATTTAAAATTTCGTCCCATTTACCGAATCTAATCATAACATGCCAAGGCATTGTAACATATGATTCAAGGAAAATTGCTCCCATTGGGATTATTCCTGCTAACATGAATTGTACACCAGATTCAGCATCTCCTGCTGGAAGAGTACTAACCGCTTTACGTGCATACTTTAGTGCAGTTTCGTATTGCCCTTCGAACATAGCACACCAGACCACAAAGTGGTGGTTGTGCATTCTATAAAATTTGTAAAATTGAGATTCATTACCGGTAATTTCAACATAATAATCATCTGCATCAACAGCTGCAATATTGCAATCCATGGCTTCTTTCCACTGCCCTACCCATGCATCGATATGTGATGGCATGTGAACTAAATGACCTAATCCTGGCATTAGAGTACGAAGTACATCGGCCTGGGGTAAAGCCCTCTCTGGGAATGGTGAAAGTTCCAAAGCGTGACAATACAAATGGCAAAGTGCTACATGGGTCTTTGCTTCTTCACTACTTTCAAAGGCATCTTCTAGAATTTTAACCAAAAGTAGAGTATTATCATCTGCAGGAGTAATTTCTCCAGTTGTTGTATTCTTATCCCAAAGTTGCCATGCTTTTAAATTCATGAGTGCTTCTACATAAATTGCAGTAACATCCAAGTTTCCGCTATATTTCACGTAAA
>JBKEHQ010000018.1:0-19684 GCA_046710875.1 Candidatus Thalassarchaeaceae archaeon | reverse complement strand
TCCCTTTGAGAATGGGCCCACTAGTACAGAATGGTGGAGTGAAGTATTATTATGTGACGAGGGAGAAGTTTCTGGAGTTGATGATTACAATACAAGCCAAGATGATAATCATCAATGTGATGTTAGTTTCATAATTGATTCAGGAAATATAACTATTTCCACAAATGGCTTACCTAATCATGATTTTGAATCTGGGCCAGGGTGTTGCACTAGCGCTCAAACTACTTCTTATACCATGCCAATAGAGCCAACCAATGATACAGATTGTAATCCAAATATCTCTACTGACGGATGTACAATGGCTCCAGAAAGAGGGTCAATTGCTTTTGCAGTCAATGGAATTGCAATTTACGGACCTGAAGATGGGCCTGGCGGAGATGCAATAGCAGGCCAAGAAGGCGCATATGAAGAAGATAGACAACAGATTTGGCTAGGTATTTGTCATGGCCATAGTGGCCCCGGAGGAGAGTATCATTATCATGCAGATAGTAATTGTGTACATTGGCATCCTGAAGAAAATCAGACTTGGGAAGACTATTCAATCAATTCTTCAAGAACACTGAGTGAGCATTCAGGAATTGTAGGATTTGCATTTGATGGATACCCAATCTATGGATTCGTTGGCTGGGATGAAAATGGGAGCATAAAGGAAATGACTTCTTCGTACAAATTAAAAAACGGTTCAAACGGATATAATGGAATTGATGATTACGAATATATTTCTGGCTTGGGAGATTTAGATTCATGTAATGGCCAATTTGGCCCAACTCCTGAATACCCAAATGGCACATACCATTATCATACTACATGGGAAAATGGCGAAGGGGGTATCGGTTTCCCTTACTTCATTAATTGTTACAGAGGTGAAGTCCCAAACGAGAGTGGCGGCGATGAGGGAGATGATAGTGATCCTTGTGCAGGACAAGGTGAAACATGGGGTCCGGGAATAGGACCTCCTCCTGAGGGATGTGGCGGCCCTCAAATGGATGCAGATACAGGACTTTTGACAGGATATTACGGCAAGATTCCGCCAATCGCTGGAATTCTTATGATAATTTCTGGAATTGTAATTATTTCAAGATTTAAATTAGAGGCATTTTCTGAAGGCGTTCCAAATCTGGCTGATACAATTGACGTATGTCATCGAGATCCAGTATTAGCATAGCTAGACGTTCTAAACCCATTCCCCAAGCACAAACGGGCCATTCGGTGCCTAGTGGTTCGGTTACTTCGGGCCTAAAAATACCCGCTCCACCCAATTCTAGCCACTCCCCCCTCCATAAGATATCGACTTCTACACTTGGCTCAGTATAAGGAAAATAGGCTGGCCTAACCCTGACATCAGGATATCCCATTTTTGAATAAAAAGTCTTCAATGTAGAAATTAACATAGATAAATTTGCATTAGGTTCATGGATTATTCCCTCTATCTGATGGAACTCGGGAAGATGAGTTCGATCTATTGTTTCTTGACGGAAGACTCGTCCTATTCCGAATACTTTACTTGGTAAATCTGGATTATTGGCTATGTGGCGTACAGTATTAACAGTAGTATGAGTACGCAATAGTGCTTTTTTTGATTCTTCTTTATCAAATTCGGCACCCCATCCTTTACTTCCAGTATCATGGCCATGTTCGTGAACATTGGCCCATAAATCTAAATATTTTTCATCAACTTCAATTTTATCAGGATTAGATAAATAAAATGTGTCTTGCATAGTTCTTGCAGGATGTGATTGAGGTATAAATAAAGCATCCATATTCCACCCTGCGGATTGAACATAGTCGCCTTCAATCTCAGAAAATCCCATTTCAAGAAAAACTGATCTTATTCTCTCAATTAGAGATTGCATAGGATGTGGCCTACCCCCAGCAGGAGTGGGGGCTGGTGCATTGACATCAAATGGTTTATATTTCATATTTTTCCAAGAATCTCCTTGGAGTAATTCAGGAGTTATTTCACCTATTAATTCTATTACATCGAGCCCTTTGGAATCATATTTAGCACCTTTATCTGTTAATTTCCAGTTTCTATGTATTGATTCTTCAATTTGAATGAGATTTTTTCGAGATGAAAAATGTTTTATCATATTTTTATCTAAATCTCCTGAGTTGACATTTTCTTGTTTAATCTTGTTTAAAAATGAAACCCTATCATTTATTTTTGAAGTTACTAGAGAGTCATCAGGAGTTGTAAATATTCCAGCTTCGATATTCACTCCAAGGCCCTTTAAAATACCGACTCCAGGGCCTGTTTCATATCTTTCAAAATCTGAATTAATAAGGTTCTTCATAGTTCTATCTTCATTTTTCAGTGATAATAAATAGTTCCATAAACGAAGTTCTAATAGTCCTATTTCAATAGATTTATTTCCTTCAGAACCTAAAGTAATATTGGTCAATATTGTTTCATTTACAACTAAAAAACCCTGTTGTTTGAGGTATTCTCCTGCACCTGCTATATGCACTTGATCTGTTAGCCCAGTACCATCAAGCAATTTACTCATTTCCCAAGCCTCATTAGGATTAGAAAGCATTAGACGTAGCATTAGACGCTCGTTATTTCCCAAATCCATGTGGCCGCCTGTGCCTACCGAAGTTGCCGGGTCTATTGATTATTACCGACATTTTATGATTATAATTACTCTTCTTCGGATACCCATAGAACAATATTACAACTTGAACAAACGTATGAATTAGGCTTAGTTCCATCAATCCAAGTAATGTTACTACATCTACCACATAAAACAGATGTTCTAATGGGCTCTTCCAAAGTCGTATCAATTCTATACATTGGCCTTCCTGCATCTGGAAGTAATGAAGCATCAGGAATCCATGATGAAATAATGTTAGGATCGACTGATTTTTCAGAAGGCATATTTAATCCTAACAATAACATAATTATACCTCCAAGAGAAAGTGGTGAAGCTAAAGCAAAAGAGAAAGATGAGCCTCCGGATGAAATTATTATCGCACTTCCAAGTGCTATACATATCCAAGCTGAGATGACTAAGTTTAGCCGATTATAATATTCTTTACTTTGGGTTGGCAACAATATTCCGAAGCGGTGTTAGTCAATCAATTTGACGCTCAAAATACCGCTAAGAAACTGTAGGGTTCAAGTGCAAAAGGCGGCCGTCTCTGTTCAAGCCTCAGTAGCTCAGCCCGGTAGAGCATCTGATTTGTAATCAGACGGTCGGGGGTTCAACTCCCTCCTGGGGCTCCAAATGTAAAGTTGAAAACAGGCTCAATGCTAGGATACTGTATGGGCGCATTGTTGCTTGATGGGAAAAAACTCAGTCTTGATATTGAGGAAAATCTAAAAATTCGCGTAAATAAATTAAAAGAAGATGGAATATTCCCCCATTTGGCAGTAATATTAGTAGGTGAAGATCCTGCAAGTGAGGTTTACGTAAAAAATAAGGAAAAAGCATGTGATAGGACTGGGATAAAAAGTACAAAAGTATTATTGCCTTCTTCGACAACAGAAAATGAAATTTTAAAGTTAATAGATCTAATGAATAATGATGATATGATTCATGGAATTCTAGTACAAAGTCCAACGCCACGAACTATTAATGAAATATCAATTACTGAAAAAATTTCTCCATCAAAAGACGTAGATGGTTTTCATCCTCAAAATCTTGGAAAATTGGTTCAAGGAGAATTAGGAGGATTGATACCATGTACACCAGCAGGCATAATGAAGTTACTAAAACAGTCTAGAATTGATTTGGCAGGAAAGAAAGTTACGGTAATTGGAAGAAGTAGAATTGTAGGGATGCCATTAGCATTATTGTTGGCTCAAAGAGGCATTGATGCAACAGTTACCATAGCCCATTCTAAGAGTAAAGATTTGGCAGACATCTGTAGGGAATCCGATGTATTAATTGTGGCGATAGGTCGCCCTGAAGCAGTAAAATTAGATTGGATAAAACCTGGTTCAGTGATTGTAGATGTAGGCATTTCAAGAATAAATGATTCAATAACTGGAAAATCAAGACTGGTTGGTGACGTATCATCTAAAGCAATGGAAGTAGCTAGCCACATGACTCCCGTACCAGGGGGAGTTGGGCCAATGACTATTGCAATGCTATTATCAAATACAGTAGATGCCGCTGCGAAAACTAAATTTAATTAAAAAATACCTAGATCAAGTTTACCATCTTCAGAGGCATGCACTCTTGGATCCCATAGAGGAGAAAAAGTAAGATTGACATGTGCAGATTCTATTCCGTCGGCCATAAGGGCCGCCCTATGCACAGCAGCCATTAACTCAGGGGCCATTGGGCAACCTGGGCTAGTAAGAGTCATGTCTATTTCGACATGTGAAGATTCTATTTTTAAACCATAAATTAGTCCTAAATCAATGACTGATATTTTCATTTCTGGATCTTCGACGTCTGCTAAAAATTTCATTATTTCTTCCTCTCCTACCATAAAATCACTTCATTAGTTTTTTTGCTTCTTCTTGGACCCTTCTAAACATATTTAGAAAACCATTAGCCCTACTTGGCGTTAATGATGAATGAATGCCCATTTCTTCAGCATATTTAGGAGTCATTCTTGTCACAGATATTGGAGTCATCCCATTAACAGCCACAGCAGTTATCGCCATTAAACCTTGAACAATTTGAGCATCTGCTCCACCCATTAGAATAAAATTTCCGTCATCATCGACACTGCATGAAACGTGGGCGCGAGACTGGCACCCCGTTATTTTGTTACCATCATTCCATTCCTCAACAGGTAATGGACTAGGATGATTTTTAGCATAATCAAAAAGTAATTCATATCTTTCCATGGAATCAAAACAATCTTGAAATTCTTCTATTATGGATATTAAATTACTAGACCACATATTTTCATCATTAATGCGTATCAACTCCCCTCAATAATTTATGCAAATCTCTCAACTATATATTTGAGATGTTTGATGAACAGTTTAGCCTCATCCATCGTATTATAAACCCAAAAAGAAGCCCTATTTGTCGAAGGTACACTTAAAGCATCCATCAATGGTTGTGCGCAATGATGTCCAGTTCTTACTGCAAAGCCCCCTTCGTCCAATAATAAAGCCAAGTCCAGGGATTGTATGGATTCATGCAAAAAGGAAATTGCCCCACTACTATCGCTACTCTCAGGATTTCCGTATATTATTATTCCAGGTATTTTTTTCATTTCTATGGATGTCCATGATGCGATTTTGTGGATATGAGAGTGTATTTCTTTCATCTCGAATTGATTCAGCCATTCAACAGCTGCACCCCATCCAATGGCCTCTGCAATTCTTGGAGTTCCTGTTTCGAATAATGCATGGCCGTCTTGGAAAGTAGATCCTTTAGTTGTAACAGTTTTTATCATTGAACCGCCGGTCATGAATGGAGTCATTTGAAGCATCACTTCTTTCTTAACTAAAAGGCAACCAATTCCTGTTGGTCCTGCCATTTTATGTGCAGAAATAGCAATAAAATCAGCACCTAATCCATCAAAGTTGATTTTCTCATGTGGGGCACTTTGGGCGCAATCTAGTAACACCTTTGCTCCGGCAGAATGAGATAATTGTATTATTTTTTCAATAGGATTTCTAACACCTAAAACGTTGCTAGTATGTACTACACATACTAAAGAAGAGTCCTGAATTGCGATTGAAAAGGCCTCCATATCTAGTTTAAAAGTTTCAGTATTAATTGGGACGTATCGAACTTCTATTCCAATTTCTTTAGATAATTGTTGCCAAGGTACAATATCTGCATGATGTTCCATTTCCGTTAAAACAACTATGTCATCCCTTCTTAGGTTTTCTCTAGCCCATGAAAATGCAACTAAATTTATTGCTTCAGTAGCCCCACTAGTATAAATTAATTGATTTGGACTAGTTCCGAAAAAATTGGCAATATTTTCTCGAGCTGTTTCTAGAGCAGTGGTCGCTTCATCGGCAAGCGTATGATTCGCCCTATGTGCATTAGAGTTATATTGTTCATAATAATTAGACATTGCAGAAATCACACATTTTGGTTTTTGAGATGTTGCGGCATTATCGAAATATACTAATTGTTTACCATTTGGTAACTTACGTTGCAATATGGGAAATTCAGATCTTATTTGCTTTAAATCTAATGCCATCGTATCTGTCCTTATTATTCCGAGAGAACGGTAAGATATCAAGGCGCGTACTGAAAGATTGTTAAAAAGGAGAGAAGACATTATTCGTGAATACTTCTCTGAGGTACTTGTGACACGTAGCTCTGGCCAACAAACTATCGATTCTCTCGGCAGTCAAGATTTAAATAAAGATGGTACGATAATTAATTTGGCAGTAGTTGGTTCGAGCCGTTTTTATGATTATGATAAATTTGAAAAAAATTTAGATGAGTGGGTAGAAAAATATGGATATCCTGACTTAATAATTGTTGGCGGTGCTAGTGGAGTTGACTATATGGCAGAAAGATGGACTGATTCAAATATAATACCAATTGCTATTTTTTCTGAAGAATGGAGAGATACACGAAGAAGTTTGATCGATACGGGAAGAGGCGAGGCCCCGAATTCACTTACAGAAAAAATATTAGATGGGGCCACACATATACTAGCAATGCCTTCTTCTACAAGTAAATGGACAAGAGTAATCATCGAAAATGCAATCAACAGAAATATACCTTTGGAAATATATGAAGTATAACTAGGTTTTTTTACTGAAAAGTTAACAATTTAAATTTAAGTGGTGCTCCTGCCGAGATTTGAACTCGGGTCGCCGGGATGAAAACCCGGTATGATGGACCGTACTACACCACAGGAGCGACGGGTTCGCGAGAAGCGCATACCACATAATCGGTTCGATTGAAAGTATTGTTAAACATCATTTTTTGGGATTGAAATTAAATTAGACCACCAGTTATTTAGAGGTATGAATATACTAGTCAGTATTATTCCTCCAACTAACCAAAATAAAGGATTCTCAAGTAAATTAAGAAATTCATCCCCCCATAAACCTAGTATGATTCCCTCGAGGCCGAACCGGAGGCCACGTCCAAATATTCCTGCAGATATAAAAAGTCGTAAATCCATTCGACTTGAACCAGCAGCCCATGCTAGAGCCTTATACGGAATAGGAGAAACTGCAGCAATAAAAATTCCCATAGAGCCATAATTATCGAAAATATAATCAAGTTTAGTTATATTTTTTTTACTTGCAAATCTTTCAAGTAATGGCCTTCCGGCATACATTCCAATCGCATAACCCCCAAGAGAGCCTAAAACACTGAATAATGTAGCAACCGATACTATAACCATAATTTCTACAATTGAACCATTGGATGATAATGCCATAGGCAAAACTAACAAGTCCGGTGGTGCAGGTTGAATTATTGCTTCAGAAAAAGAAACTACAGCAAGGCCAGCAAGGCCAAAGTTTTCTGCCCACCCAATAATAGATTCGACTATGCCCTCTATCATGACGTCACTAAATCGGATTTAGTAATATACATTACTTATAATAAAGATATTACCTGATTATAACCTACCTATGAAATGTGAACCGGCAATCCGATTGACATGGCAAATGATAGTGTTGTCGATACAGGGGCATTAATATCTTGGCCGATTAGTAAATTAATTGGCAGTATTGCTAGCCCTAAACAAAAAAAAGAATTAGGTAAATTCTATCCTGCGAGATTAGAAATTATTAATGCAATAGATATTATTTGGAGAACTCCTAAAGAAGAATCAATAAATAAAGTAATTAATATTGGAAAAAATACAGGAGACATAGCAGGATTATCTCCAGTTGATATTGAAATATTGGCACTTGCATCTGAAGATAATTACGTTTTATTTACTGATGACTATAGGATGCAAAATTTAGCTGAATTCATGGGAATTAAATGGCATGCCATAGAAACAGAAGGGATCAAAGAAGTTTGGTCTTGGGAAATAGTTTGCAAGGGATGTAAAAAAATCCAACCGGATCCAAAATCTCCACTAATGAGAAAGAATCTCAGAGACTGCGAAGATTGTGGTTCAGAAGTAAAATTAAGAAGGAAAAAGTAGAATCATCATTCTTCAGAGTGTTTTTCTGAAACTTCTTTAGTCATGCCGGCGTTATCTAAATCTAATTCAGTTTTTGAAACTGAGGATACATCTCGCAGACCTTGTTGGAATTCTCCTTTTGCCCTTCCAGCATTTCTAGCTAACTCAGGTAATTTCTTTGCCCCAAATAATAAAACAAATACCGCCGCTAAAATTACTAGTTCAGTACTTCCAATTGCCATATTATCATACCTCCGAAGTCTGGTTATCGTTCAAATGCTTCGGAAGAAAACAGTTAACCTCCTGAGAAAGGAGGCAATATTGCAACTTCTGATGAATCAAGTATTATTACATCCAAATCTTCACAAAAAATATCATTTACAGAAATTTTAGATCCGGATTTTAAAAAATCTGATAGTTGAAATCTTTTTATTAATTGATTTATTGTGGTACCTTTTTCCAAAACTGTATCTATAGATCGGAGTCCAAATGATTCTGAGATATATCCAAAAAATAATATTTTAATTTTAATAGATTTAATATTATCATCTGTATCCTCCATGTTCTATCGCAGATAACCTTAGTCATCAATCCACCTATTATTCATTAGGTACTGGATGTTCGGAGTCTTGATAAGATATGTCAGTAGAGGCAGTAGTTTTCGATTGTGATGGCGTTTTAATTGATAATATATCATCATGGTGGGCAATTCATGAACATTTTGGAACTAGAAATGAACAGATGTTAGAACGGTTCTTGAATAAAGAAATTACTGAAGAAGAGTTTGTTAATCATGACATAAAAGAATGGAAAAAAGTGCAATCTAAAATACATAAAGATGATATTATGAGATGTTATTCTGGAGTAAAACTTATGAAAGGAGCGAGGGAAGTTGTAGAAGAGTTACAAGCAAGAGGTATTTTTGTTGCTATAGTTTCATCAGGAGTGGATCTATTGATTGGAACAATTGCAAGTATGTTAAAAGTTGACGATTGGGCGGCTAATGGTTTTGAATGGGATGAAAATAATCATTTAGTAAAGGGTTTGCCAACAAGAGTATATTCCCATAATAAAGGCCTAATGGTTGAAAAATTAATTAGAATAAAAAATCTCAATCCCCAAAATGTAATATCCATAGGAGACTCTAGTACTGATTTATCAATGAAAGTAGGAGAATCTGGATTTATTGGCTTCAATCCCGCAAGAGAAAGAGCAACGAACGCATTCAAAAACGCAGGAGTGCCCATCATAGAAAATAAAGATTTAAGAGAAATATGGCCTATACTTTTCCCTAACGAAACAATATAATCAAACAAAAGGTATAGCAAATGTTGCAAAGGTGTGTAAATTTACAATAGAAAGTATACAGGGTTTTGGCTGAAATCCTAACATTTTCTGAAAATCAGTCTGATCTTGCCAAGTTGAACTATGCAGTAGTGTAACACCTTTGTGATTACCCATGTAATGGCCATGTACATGACCTGTAACAAATATATCTGGAGTTTGACGTATTACCATATTATCTTCAGGTTCTGGAGATAAGGGGGTCTTGTTTCCCCATGATGGTGCTAAATGTCTTCTCTCCAACATCGCTTTCATGGCTAATTCAGGTTTAGAATAAGATACAGATCTTAAAGTTGCTACAAAATCATCAATACTTTTTCCATGATATGACAGAACTCTAACTCCATGTAGGCTAAAATCACAGGGATTGCCTACAAAAACTGCATCTGAATAATCTTGCTGAATTTCTGGATCCAATGAAGGTTGTGGCTCTGCTGGCCTTACTGCATCATGATTTCCAGGAAGAATAATAATATCTATCCAATCAGGAATTTCTTCTAAAAGTCTGGCTAATTCTGAATATTGCTTGTAAAGGTCCTTGATTGCTAAATGCTTATCTTGACCGGGATAAATGCCTATGCCATCAACGCCATCTCCACTAAGAACAAAATATTTTATTGTTCGAGCCATAGGATCATTCTTGAACCAATGAATCATTTTTTCCCAAGGTGTAGCGAGGAATGTTTTACTACCTAGATGTATGTCAGATAAGAAGGCAGCAGAAACTGCTCTATCAATTCCTGCTGGTGTCTTGATATGATCTTTTAAAGGAGGGTGATGTATGTCTTGAGCAAGAAACAATGGATCTCTATCTCCAATAAAATAACCACTAATTCCAATTACTTCATCATCCATCAGGCCATCCATAGATGCATGAAACTCAGAAGCATTAGAAGGCGTTTTTAATGAGCATCTAATTTTACCAGTTTCATCTTCTATGTTAAACCCCAAATTTCCTTTTCGGGACCACCTAGTTTCACCAACTAATCCCACCAGAGTGGTTTCATAATCTGAAGAAGAATGAGTGTGCCTATTTCTCCATGCATCTGAATTAGAAATTGGCCTTCTTGGTAAAACATTGCCGGATATCATAAGATTTCGAAGTTGTGTGAGTCTACTTCTAAAGCAATTTTGGATATCTAGTAAACTTCCCTCAGTAACTGACTTTCCAGTTATGTCAAAATGAATTTCGATATCTGAGTCTATTTCTCTTGCATCCATTGGGAAATCATGTTTGCTGAAATGAGGTAAACCATGAGGCCTTGGTGCCACTTCTAATTGTGGTTGCTGAGATGCAATAATGCGCCCTATAGGAGAAGGATTGTCAAGTTTAGCAAGTGTTGCTTGTTCTAATTTTCTTGTTGGGATACTATCTTCATTTAGCAAAACATTCGGCACTAAAGATAATAAATTATCTATACTATTAGAATCAAGTAATACTACTCCGGAAGCATGTGCAGCTTCAATTAATGGTAAAATACTTGTTAGTTTTTCCAATTTATCTTTAGTTTTAGAGCCGAGGACTACCAAACCTGCGCTACTAAGGATTCGAGATCTTTCGAACCAACTTTCAGAACTCATCCATCTATCCGTAACCGATAACGCTCATGATAATATCTATAAGAATAATTAATTATTAGGATTGCTGTCCCAATCAGTCAGTGATGCTAAATCTATTTTAGAAATATCCTGAACAACAGTTTTTTTATTAGGTTGCCACGATAATTTGCCTTCCCATTCTTCTGATAATGAGTCTAAACTAGAAATATCGATATTCTTGTTTTTAGTGCCCGTATTAATTTTTTTCTCATCTACAATATTTTCTTTTTCATCAACATTATCCATTGCCTCTAATGCTAAACGTAAGCCAAATGCAGCAAAGGAACGTTTATTGTCGAGTCTATCATTTTCTCCAAAATCCATTCTTCTGACTAAGAAGTAATCTCTTGCTATTATTGCTACATGTACCCTGCCTACTTCTTTATTTTCAGACGAACCTGACGGACCTGCGATACCAGTAATTGCAATTGATACATCCGAATTAGACCTATATCTGGCACCCCTTGCTAATTGAATTGCTACCTCATGAGATACCGCTCCGACGTTGCCTTCTTTGAAGTATGACTCATCGACGCCTAATTGTTGAGTTTTGGATTCATTTGAATAAACTATCCAGCCTTGATTAAACCAATTACTGGCCCCCGACATATCAGTGAGTAATGATGCAATAAGTCCACCAGTACAGGATTCTGCAGTTGAAATAGTCCAATTTCTCTTCTTTAATCGCCTGGAAAGACGCGCGGCAAGAGCAGCATTTTGTTCAACCACGTGCCGTCGGTTAGGATTCCATTATTGACCTTTTCACAATAAAAGTATTGTTAAATCTGTAGATTATCATCTTTAATTGTAAGATTTTATTGGTGGGTCCGGCAGGAATTGAACCTGCGATCTTCGCTTTGTAAGAGCAACGTCATAACCCCTAGACCACGGACCCTATGTTAGAGCAAGGGAGCAATGTATTCAAATCCTCTGTACATCATGGCTCATATTAGAGGAATCAGATGAGTTCGATGACGGATTTGTTAACAAGATTAAAAAAATCAGGTGTCCCTGTCACTAATAAGATAAAAATAGCCATGGAATATATCAATCCGAATATATTTACTGATCATGATTTAGAATTATTTTGGAATGATATGCCAACACCTTTCTTTGTTACTGAGAATGGATCTGTAAAATCAATATCGGCCCCACACATGATTGTGACTTTATTATACCATTTGGAAATATTAGAAAATCAAAATATATTGATTATGGGTTCTAAATCTGGTTATTTAGGGGCATTAGTAGACCAAATTATTGGAAAAGATGGAAATGTAATGATTTTGGAACCTCACAATGAAGTTAGAGAGTACACCAGTAAAAGAATAAATGAATATAATGCAATAGGAACTATAGAAATATGTTCACAGAAGGAATTACTAGAATCAGAAAAGGAATTTGATAGAATATTAATTACAGGTTTTTTGAGAAATATATCTGAAGACATACAATTTCATGTAAAAGATGGAGGATTTGTACTTGCACCCATAGGTAGTAGCATCCATCAAAGACTAATAAAAAAGGAAAAACAGGGAAATGAATGGATGGATACAGATCTTGGTGGAGTCATATTTGGGCCCATGGATTTAACAGAATTAAATAATAATCCATTGAATTCTAAAAATATAATAGAACATATGGAAGTAGCATTGGACCTAATATTAGAAGTAATTGAGATTGAAGAAGAATCATTAGTAAGAATACGAGACTTAATATCGTCTTTAAGAGAATTGCCTGACGATATTCCGCATCTAGATCAATATTCTAGCGATGATGAAATATTGGAACATCCAATAATGGAATTATTATTATCCGAACAAGAATGGTTAGGGCCATTATGGCCAATTCTAACAGGATTAGAAAATATTTTTATTTCAGATTTTAACGAGCTACATGATGACGAATATTCAAACAATGGCGGGCATAGTGATTTAGTTCCTTGAGAATAGAATAAGCATATTCTTGATATAATACCGAGTGGACATATTTATGCGGCATCCTGCAACATCACGCCTTTATCATAAAGATGAAAGACAAAGGAGACGGGCTGTAAGGAAATTATTTGAGGTCAATGATCCAGAAAATCTCTATGATTTTATAAATTTATTAGATGATAAAGAAGCATGGTATAGAGAAAAATCGATGGAAGCTATCGTAAAATGGGCTAACAATGGCGATGAGAAAATTATACAAAAATTATCAAGTTCAAAATATATTTCTCAAAGATTATTGGCAGCGAAACTATCCTCAAGATTGGATAAAAATAGAAATGAAATTTTACAAATGTTGTGTTTAGATGATGAAATTACCGTCAGAATATCAGCATGGGAAGAGAAATTGAACGTCCCAGATTCAGAAATTAATAATTTAATTAAAAATGGTATGGCATCAAAGGATAAAGCAATTAGAAAAATTAGTTTAATAAGATTATCAAAAATGGACAATATAGAAATCAAGTACATCCTAGAATCATTAGAAGATGTTTCTTACTCAGTTATTAATGCGGGATTGGAGATAATTAAATCTGAACCACAAATAAATAAAGATGGAGATTTTGATAGCCATTTGACCAGAATAGCATTTGATAAATCTAATAAGAATTGCAATATTGCAGCATCGATATTGATTGAGAAAAATTATACAAATGCAGAGATGACTAAATACATATTAAAATGGAGTGAGGAAAGCGATATGGAATTTTTAAATCCCATAGTTAATTCACTTAGAAAGATAGAATGGTGGAATAATGAACAACTTAGGTTGCACATAATAAATAATTCAAGCGACGCGTTTGTAATTAAAATTATTAGAAGTTCAAACTCTGAAATAGTAACAAAAATAAGAAATGAGATATTGACTAAATCGAAAAGGGATGACGACGTAAAATCGAGAATTATCGAAGATCTGATTGGCAGAAAAATAAATAATAGCACTCTTGAAATAATAAAGGAAATTAAAAATAATAGTAATCCAACTTTATCCATAGTATCAAAAGATCTATTAGATAATCTATGAAGTGCTAATTTATTGCTGGTAACATTAATCTGGATAATGGGATTGAAATTGGAGGCAAGTGATCAGGTAATCTATGTCTACTAGTTTTGGGTTGAAATAAATTACCCGATATGGCAGCATTTAATACATCTGATTTCTCAATAGAATCTTTACCAGAGTTTGGCCACAGACCTAGTTCTATTGAATCATCATTAAGATAGTCCACCATGACACAAGGGAGGCAGAGTAAATTCAATCTTTTTGCAACAGTATATCTATGATGTCCGTCGAGAATTGTACCGGTTTTTCTATCAACAACAAGCGGCAAAACATATGCATTCCACCTAAGTGTCATTTTTTCCAATTGGTCGACTTTTTTGGTTATAATTTCTTCATGTGATAATAATAATTCTATTGGAACCAGTTCGACTAACATAATCGCGTCCAAGGGTATCCTTTGGATATACCTGTCTGCCGAAGCAATCATGCATAGTAGACTTCTGGGCCTATCATGGAGGACTCATCTTCACCATTTGAATGGCCAATAGATGATGAGACTGAAATAGTCCTAAGCAGAATTCGAAAAAAGGGTAAAGCATGGATAGTAGGAGGATGGGTTAGAGATTCGTTATTAGGCGTTAAGTCGATCATTGACATAGATATTGCAACTAACCTGAGGCCCCCCGAAATAGTCAAAATATTTCCGGATTCAATTATTATAAATGAAAATTTTGGAACAGTTTTGGTAAGAATGAAGGATGAAAATATTCAAAGTTTTAAAGAATGGGAGGTGACTACACTTAGATCAGAAAGTAATTACACCGATGGAAGGAGGCCGGATATGGTTAATTTTGGCGATAGTATATTTGAAGATATATCTAGAAGAGATTTTACTATTAATGCAATGGCAATTAACAGTGAGGGAGATTTAATTGATAAATTTGGAGGTCATGATGATCTTAAAAAAAATATATTAAGATGTGTAGGAAATGCTAATGAAAGATTAAGTGAAGACAGTTTGAGAATTATTCGTGCATTTAGATTCATAGGCTTAAGAAATAATACAATAATGACATTTGATAGTGAATTAAATAAAGCAATTTTAGATAATGTTGGAATGATAAAAAAGGTATCTAAAGAAAGAATTGATTCAGAATTACGTAAGATAATGAAGTCCAGAAATGCACTTAGAATATTATCTAAAATGAAGGATTTTAAAGTCATAGAAATGATTTTTCCAGATTTAAAAATTAATTTAGATGTAAAATTAACAGACGATTATAGAGTAAACTTACTTCTAATATTTGGAAATGATGATAAAAATGATATTGAAGTTGCAAAGTTATTAAAAAAATATTTAAAAATTTCAAATAAAGATGAAAGTATTATTAGATTTTTGTCTGTAAATAAGCTAAATATTCCCTCCAATAATGCTGGAGAATTAAGAAGGTTTAGAACGTATTTGTCCGATGAACAGAAAAATTGTTTTTTAAAATATCTAGAAGGCAGTGGATTTGATACCAATAATTTGAAATCTTCATTAATCAATTTACCACCATTAAAGGCAGGAAATGAACCATTAATAGATGGCAATATTTTAAGATCTGTGACTGGATTAGAGCCTGGAGCGAAGTTAGGTAAATTGAAAGGATTGTTGCACAGGGAACAAATAGAACAAGATATTGGAAATATTGAAGAAGTCTTGGACCTATTAAAATATATAGATTGGGAAAATTCTAATTATGAAGGATGGAGCCAAATGTGTTGGCCCTAATCACAATTCATTGAGATGTTCAATGTACTCATTCAGATCAAAGTAGAAGTCGTAATCGAATTCGTGTGGTTTAACAATTAGGCACCATCCATCACCATAAGCATCATCATTTACTAAATCGGGACTATCTTCCACATCACCATTTAATTCTACAATTTTACACGGGAATGGAGCATTGATCAACAATCTTTCATTTGCTGTCCTTACAGTTATCATCAAATCGTCAACTCCTATTTCATCACCACTAGTTAATGGAGTAGCTTCGGCATCATCATCAACAACTGATTCTTCTTCATCTACGTCAGATCTAAATTCACTATCATCTTCGGGTTTGGCCAAAACAACTCTTACGATATCTCCATACTCAGCCCTGATAAATTCACTAATTCCAATCTTAACTGTCATGTCTTCTTCTTTCTTCTCATCCAATACTTTCAGCCATAGATGTTCCTTACTATACCGGCGGTCATGGGCTATGCTGAATTCAAAGAAATCTCCGTCAGACATGTTACTTTCGTTCGCCGGCGCCAACGTCACACTTTTTAATCATTCGGAGTGATTTGCTAAGATTTGACGGCGAGAGATTAACAATGTGAACTTCTCCGGTTGGTTTGGGATAATTATGGATTTTCAAGAGACCGAAGAACAAAGCATGATAAGAGGCATGGTAAGAAGCTTTGCTGAGGATATTTTAGCACCTACTTGCCTGGATAGAGATAGAAATGCAAGTCCACCACTCGAAGAATGGAAATTATTTTGTGAATATGGATTGCAAGGAATTACTATCCCTGAAGAATATGGGGGGAATCCAGTTGATGACATCATTGAAGCAATCATAGTTGAAGAATTGGCCAGAGTAGATCCATCTTTTTCTGTAATGTATTGCGTACATGTAGGATTGTGTGCAAAAACTATAGCATTACATGGAAATGATGAGCAAAAGAAAAAATACTTGACTAGATTATCCAGAGGAGAGATAGGGGCATATTCACTATCAGAAGCTGGAGCAGGGACAGATGCTGCAGCGCTAGGATGTAGTGCAAAATTAAGTGATGATGGATCTTATTACATCCTTAATGGAGAGAAAATGTGGGTAACGAATGGCAAAAGTGCAAATATATATGTCCTATTTGCAAAAGATATAGGCCATCCCGAATATGGAGAAAAGCGGCATGGAGGAACTACTGCATTCATAATTGATTCTGAAATGGAAGGATTCAGTGTCGGAAAGAAGGAAGAAAAACTAGGTATTCGATCCTCTGACACTTGCGCTTTATTATTAGATAATTGTAAAGTTCCAGTAGAAAATGTTTTGAAAGGCTCAGGAAATGGTTTTCCAATAGCAATGAATGCATTGGACAATTCTAGAATCGGGATTGCCGCACAAGCGCTTGGGATTGCCCAAGGGGCATATGAAGCAGCATTGAATTACGCACATGAGAGGCAATCATTTGGAAAACCAATTGCATATCATCAAAGTATTGGAAACTACTTAGCAGATATGGCAACACAAACGGAGGCAGCAAGAATGATGGTTTACAAGGCTGCATGGGCAAAACAAAGACACTATGAACTGGGAATGGAAAGACATACCAAGGAGGCTAGTATGGCCAAATTATTTGCTGGAGATACTGCAATGTGGGTCTCAGAAAGAGCAGTTCAAGTACTAGGAGGATATGGATATACTACTGATTTTCCTGTAGAGAGATTCTTCAGAGATGCTAAAATTACTCAGATATATGAAGGTACTCAAGAAGTTCAAAGAATCGTGATAAATAGGGCCATCAAACCTTAAAATTAAGGCATCCAAGCATATTTCCTCTGACCTTCTAGCACATTATCTCCACCCACTGCTATTAAAGCAAATTCCATGCTTGGTTTTAGAACAGACTCCTTTTGAGAACCACGATGTAATTTTTCATAAACTTCTTTATTTAGTGGAGTACGCTGACCCAACCTTTTAAATAAATTAAATTTTTTTGCAACTTCTTTCCATTCTGATTGGACAATTCCTTCGAATACTTTGGCTTTGGCGCCACTCCCATAACCACAGAGTCCAACATATTTTCCATTCATATCTACATCATCATTGAAGTCTGATTCCATTGTTGACATTAATGCTAAGAAAATAGATCCGGTATATTGGTTACCTATCAAGCTGGATGCACGTTGCGTTTTTTCAATTCTACTTTCGGAAAATATCTTAAATTCCTCAGTTTTTGATATCAATCTTCTATATTTATCGTTAGCCTTTTCAAATTCTTCAATTCCATCAATTGTATCTGAAAAATCCTCTGGCATTGGCTCAACGCCTATTTCAGTTACAATTTTATCCCACATAGGTAAATGCCTCCTGTCATGCCTGAATACATCAGGGAACATACGTTTACCTTGGAATGCATAAGGAAGATGAACTATAATCCGACTCCATTGAGAAGTAAGAATTTCATCATCCTCTGGATTGTAACGGCCAGAATTTATGGCCTTTAATCTGAAATTTATGAAAGCAGTTTTGACAGATTCAGAATAACATCTATTTGAGAATTGCCCATCGAAAATTGGCGTATCTTTATGAATTTTCAGAGTATGTGAATCGAACATAACATTATCTTTTTTCGAAGATTTAGGAAGTATTGCAAGAATTTTTTCCAATAGCCCTTCTCTCTTTGGTTCGCCGGCTTCTTCTGCTAAATCAAGGACATTCTTTACAACGGTTTTCATCTCAACTTCTCTACGTGGTTTGAAAAAATCATGTACAGGCATAGTTGAAACTCCCCAATTATCTGGTATTATGATTAATCTGGGATTATGCCTAATCAGGATCGCCCCTCCTCCAGCTCCTTGAGTATATTCTCCAGAGGAACCCAAATCATACTTGGCGTTATCTGCAAAAACAACTATTCCCATTCTATCTTCTTCTTCACCGCCCCTTGCAGCCCAGTCTAATGTATTATGCATCGCATCTACAGCACCAATACAAGCAAATGTTAAATCTACGACATCACAATTTCGAAAACAATCCTTGCCATATTTTTTCCCATACCTCTGTTCTAACATATCCATAATATATGTGGCAGTAGGTTTGGCTCCATCAAGTGAAGACTCGGTCCCCAAATATATTCTTCCTATTTTTTGCGGATTGAGATTATTTCGATCTATAAGCCGTGCACATGCATTTGCACCCATTGTGGCCGTATCTTCGTGCGCATCTGGTATCGCCATTGCTGCTAAACCCAATCCTTTGTTCAATTTTCCAAAATCTGCACCTCGGAATTCTGCAAAATCTTTCATATCGAAATATAGTTTAGGAAAATATATTGCAATATCATCAATGCCAACATCAGTCATATTACTCACTTCTAGTTATTCCCATGAATGGAGGGTTATCATCTCTCTGTCAATTTCAATATACAAATGGGCACTTTGTTATTCATCAAGATTAACCAGTTATGGCATTGATTGCAGATAAAATTTCAGATTCTTCATCGAAATATGCATTAATTGGAGATAAGATTTCCGATAGCCCCTCAGCGATTGCCATCTTTGCATCGAATGGGTGAATTTTTTCTTTGGAAACAGCATCAATGAATAAATCAATATCGTCATACGAGGATGGGTCGCCAAATTCAGGCTTTGGGGTAACTACAATTTCTCCCAACGTAGGCAATACAATATACTTTGCAATTTCAAATATTGCTGAAGAAGTATTGCCAACTTCCAAGAATGCTTTTCGCATTTTCTTTTTCAATTTAGATGGACTATCATGAATTAAAATTGCATTATTGGGATCAGATTTAGACATTTTATGATCAAATGAATCCATGCGCCCACTGGACCCCTTTAAGCCGGAAAGCATTGGAGTATGAATACAAGTTGCTTTTATCCATTTATTTCTATCAGCGACTTCTCTCATGTACATATGTGCTTTTCGTTGATCCATTC
>JBKEHQ010000017.1:0-20325 GCA_046710875.1 Candidatus Thalassarchaeaceae archaeon | reverse complement strand
TAGAATCTGGAATTATGGATAAATCGGAACCAAATGTTTCTTCGATAATTCCAGATATTACAAGAGAATATTGTTGACTATTGCCTTTGGAATTTCCAATTTCAATAGACCAAATTCCTTCTTGAGCTGACTCTAACTTTATTCTTTCTACATTATTTATATTGTCTGATTCGCCACCTGATACACTATATCCAGAAATAAAATTATTACCATTATAAATAACTCCACTGGGGGATGTAATTTTTAAATCTAGATTATTGACTAATTTACTAATACTTTGATCACTTGTTACGGAACCTTCCCTATCATTCCAAACTAAAGTTGCATCTAGATTAGAACCTGAAGTAACTTCTAATGTATACAAAAAGCTATGCCCGGGAGACAATGAACGAGAGTAGTCAAATACAGTATCAGAATTAAAATCATCAGATTTTGGATAGAGGCTTTGACTCAAATTTAGTTGGCCCCAACCTTCAGTAGGGTTTGGAATATTTGGTAACCCTAAATCTGTAGCCCCATTTATTAAAATAGCCCTTATCAAATCTGACCGTGGCTCGGAAATATTAACCTCTTCTCTCAGATATTGCCTAGTCATTGCAGCAGCCCCTGCAACTACCGAGGTTGACATTGAAGATCCATTTAATGTCATATATAATGGAGTAATTTGATCATTGTGAGTTGCCGTAGAACATGATTCTCCAATTGTGAAAGATGCCTCTTCTGCTCTTGCAGAACATATCATTACTCCTGGGGCAACTAAATCAGGTTTTATTCGTCCATCCAAAGTGTAGCCAGTTGATGAAAAATTATAGACACTACCTGAATCTATACTTGAATATGCACCAGTAGTTGAAGCCCCAACGGTCAAAACATTTTTTGCTGTACCGGGGGAACTGATTCCCGAAGAACCTTCATCTCCAGCAGAAAATAATACTAGGAATTTAGGTTGATCTTTGACATATGAATCAGCTGAATGTGAATCTGAAGTATATTCTCCTAAAAGATTACTAGAGCCCCAACTATTAGTTTGAATTTTCGCATCCTTGTCCCATGCGTGTGCGAACATTGAGTAGAGAGAATCCCAACGTGCGAAAATCCCTGAGCTATCTACTTCTAATTGATAAAATATAAATGTTGATTGGGGCACTATTCCAGTAGTTTTAGAATCACCGGAACCATCTCCCAATAGAGTTGCAGTGACATGAGTTCCATGCCCACTATTTGCATCATCACCGGAATTGTCGGGTCCGAAGTCGTTGTAAACAGGATTTCTCAGCCTAGTACCAAAATCTCCATGATCAGCGTCAAGACCCGTATCAGAGATTGCCATAACTTCACCTTCTCCATCCAAAGATCCACCTGATAGAGATATTGCTTCATCTATGCTAGATAATATTCTAGCATTATTATTGTGTATTTTTAATGATGACGATGGTTCAATTTTTAAGATTCTTCCATCCATTGCAAGTATAGGAATTATTGAAGGATTTATACCAGATAATTTACATAATGAAAAATCACATACGTCTCTATCTAAAATATCATTAGACACTAGAGAAAGATCAATATTTAATAACTCCAATTCTTGAAAATTTAGATCGGGAGTGATCATTATCTGTAAATCGACACTACCTTCTAATTGATTAATTAGTGGAATTAAGTCCTTTGATACTTTCCATGCTATAGGAAATTCACCAATCCATTTTACACTCGAGAATTTTTTTATTTTCTCAAACATCTCAATTTTATCATTCCCCCCTATCCTGATTAAATATGAATCATCAGGAATTATGTCTATAATATTGACATCTGGTTCGCCTTCTAGATACTTGGTCAATGGCATCAAATTTGAACTATTTGATTGTACGATTGCCATCCCACTTCTCAAAAATGAATAAGGGTCAAATAAGTTTTCAGGCCCCAATGGAATGAAATCTACTTCGGGGTAGAATGAACCAAAAGGAGAATGTATAATTCCTGAACTTTCAGTTATATCGTAAGAAGAATATACGGCATGTTCGAACTCTGACCATACTTTTACAATTTCTAGTTCCTCATTTTGATGTTCAATATCATTAATATTTATGATAGTTGCCTGGGACATAAAGGAAAGGGGAGTAAACATAAAAATAACAATGAGGGAAACGGTAACCTTCGTATTCACGAGTTATCCGACTATTGTTTTGCTTTTTACTATTAACATCAATTGTACATAATATGATGAGCATCATAAACCATAATATCTAGAAATTGATGAGTCGGTCATTTCGACAGAAACTCTCCAATCTTTCTCAACGCCCATCATAGACCTTATGCAATCTATATTTTCTGGAATTACGTCGCTTTCTTGATGTATCGCTTGGAAATAATATAGCCTATTTCCCTTTAATGAAACACCATCTTCCCATATGAATATTTCATGTAAATCTCCCCATTTTCTACCCATGTCTCTTGCCATTTCCATTACTTCAGCGGTCGAAGTAATTCTATTTTTATTGCCATTCATAACTATAACTCTAGGCTGATTTTTCCATAATGTTATTATGGATTCTGTGGTAAAATTATGATTATGTGGTAAATCAACTATTATTGAGTGAACGTGCATTATAGTAGTCGGAACAGCTACTGCGAGACTATTTATTTTAATTTCTGGCTTGATAGTCATTAAATCGAGTCCATGATGACTAGGGACATTGAGAACAGGTTTAATTGCATTAATTGGGCCTCGAGATGAATCACCAGGGTCTGCGGCACGTCGAATCATAGTACATTCAACGGTGAGATCTCCGCATGCATCATAAAGCGGGACTAATGTCCTTGATAGTCCAGTAGTATTGCACGATACAACTCTAGCAGAATTGGCATTAAAGGCTGAATCATGATTGGCTGATGAAGAATATGATAGTCCTGTCAAATCATGTTTTTCACCACCTTGAAAAATATATTTTATATTTGCTCTACGATACATTTCAGCATTAATAACGCCCATTTTCCCGGGTGAACAATCTACAACGATATCTGCTATACTGAGGAGATCTGAAATACCGCCTATGCAGACATATCCTTCCTTAGAAAATAATGATATCTTATCCTGATCATCGCTTGTGCAATATATTGGAAAATTTTTATTTACAGCCAGTTTACAGCCAAAACTTGGACCAGTTTTAGTAATTCCAATTATTTCCATATCATCTTGAGCATCTACGGCGTCTGCGACTCTTTTACCAATAGTTCCGTAACCATTTATTCCAACTTTAATCATACTAATGCACTTCCAATCTATATCGGCGATTCTATGGCATTGACCGAACTCTATCAACATAACCATGAAAATTTAATAATTTAATAATGGATATCCTTTTTTCTACATTGTGTTTCGGCTCATACGCGGGCAGTTAAAAATTACTACAGGGGGACACCATTACATGCGAAATAATACAAATAAAAGTATCAAATTAAATAGGCAATTGGATAAATTATTAGTAGAAGCGATGAAAAAAGATTTGCTTGTTAAAATTGGATGGGGCAGGGAGCAGGATAAAAAACCAAGAGATGGTGAAATTGGAGCCATTACACTACTGCCAGATAAATCAAAGGTATTACTTCTTGGAAATCTTGGAGAATGTGCTGGAGCAATGAATAATGGCGGCGTTTTCACACTCCAAGGATCTGCTACTTCTATGCTAGGGGCTTTTCAAGAGTCTGGAAAAATTATCGTTGAAAGAGATGTAGGGGCGAAGGCGGGTTACAAAATGAAGGGTGGCTCAATAATAATACAGGGATCCGCTGGAACTGAAACCGGAGCAAATATGTTGGGAGGTACAATAATTGTTAGAGGCCATACTGGCGATAGTTTGGGTGCTAATATGCAAGGCGGGATGGCAATAATTCTGGGCTCAACAGGTGCTGAACCAGGAGTTGGCATGAGAGGAGGTAAGTTAGTAATAGCTGGCAGTTGCCCTCCACCTGGAGAAAGTGTATCAATGCGAACAATAAATAAGACAGAATTGGGAGAATGTGAAATTTTACTAAAACCACTCGGATTAACAATTTCAGATGATGCATTAGTACTTGAAACTTTAAAAATATTAATAGATGATAATAATAAATTAAAATCTCATATAGCAGAAGGTTTTGAAAATATATCATTGATTCCCGATAATAATGAAAGAATACCAGAACATAATTCCATAGACCCATATACCTTAGTTTTACCGAATAATTTAGAATCAGAGGGGATACTTTTTCCAATTCCTTGGCTAGTAGAGAGCGATAATTCAAATAAATGGGAGGGTTTCAATTCAGAAAGGCAGCCGGCATTAGTTACAGATAATCCACGTACAGTAGATTTTGTAATAATTAATGATAAGAATCTAAGTAATGCTAAACTATTGGTAAATGAGTGTGCAGGTATTATTATTGACTTAAAAAATCTACCCCCTATGAATGATGCAGAGTTAGAAGCAATAATTGTTTCACTTAAAAGTAGAATGATAGAATCATCTTTAATTTTTTTAAGAGATGATGTTAATAGAGTTGAGGAATTATTCCGATTGGTGGTTGAACTAGATTTAGATGGAGCATTTGTTGATGCATCAGTCCCAGGGGGAGGAATTATTGCGGCATCATTACCATTAATTGGATTAGCTGCGAAAACATGGGAATTTAAAAAAAGTAATCGAACTATCATGATAGGAATTGACAAGAATCCAGATGTACAGGATATGTTAATAGCAAATGCATCGGGATGTAATTTGATAGTTGGACCTTATGAGGGAGATGATATTGAGGGTGACCTTATTGCTAAAAATATAATGCTTAAAAAATGGATGGTTGAATTAGGCATAGATGGATTAGAGAAAATTGGAAGAAAGAATCTTAGAGCAAATGACCATAATACGGCTGCTATCTCGGGATTAAGATTAATAGGATATAATCGGCCATTACCAATGTGGTTACGAAAATAGATGTGATAGTATGCCAACGATAACTTTAGAACATGAAACTCTAAATAAAATTCAAAAAAAGAATGGAGTTATACATGACTATATAAAATGGGAAAATTGGTTGCCTAAATTGGGATGTCCTGTCGAAAATAATGATAAAGAGAAAATTGAAATAGAAGTATTTCCCGATAGGCCTGATTTACTAAGTCATGAAACAATGGCTAAGGCCGTAAGGTCCTTCTTGAAATTAAGCAAGGAAAGTCCAGACTTAGAAATATTAAAGGGAGAAAATAAAATTATTGTTGACAAAGATACAATTAATTCTCGTCCAATAATAATGTCTGCAATAGTAAAAGGAGTAGATACTGGCAAAGATTTCGATGAAAGAGAAAAATTTATTCAGTCTTTGATGGATCATCAAGAGAAATTACATTTAACACTTGGTAGGAAGAGAAAGTTTGCATCGATTGGCGTCCATGATTTGAAAATGATTAGTGCACCTTTCAGATACATTACAGTCCCTTCAAGTTTCAAATTCACACCCTTGGGGGGAGAAAAAGATATGAGTATTGAAGAGATAATTTTTCAACATCCGAAGGGCATAGAATATTCTAATTTAGTTGATAATCTTAAATCATACCCGCTAATATTGGATTCTAATAATGATGTAATATCATTTCCGCCAATAATAAATGGTAAAAAAACTACTGTAACGCAAACCACAAAAGATTTCTTTATTGACGTGACTGGATGGGATTCTAGAGCATGTGAAACTTGTTTACTGTTGATATGCCTTAATCTAGGAGAAAGAGGTGGTAAAATAGAGAGTTTAGAAATTACTTATCCTGATGATACAATCAGAGTTACTCCACTGGGAGAATCAGTTGAACATAAAGTACCAGATAAATTAATAAAAAAAATACTTGGTTTTGACCTAACTAATAAGGAAATTTCCGAATCAATAAATAAAATGGGAGGTGAATTAATTGATTCTAGGACGGTGACTAATGGAGTCAATAGTTCGGAAAGATGGTCAGATTGTTTAGTTGGCGACAAAGAGCACATAATATCCATGCCAAGATGGAGGAGTGACATCATGCATCCGATAGATATAGTTGAAGACATAGCGATTGGACTAGGTTATGATAATATGAAAGATGATTTTTCGTCAATACACTCAGATGCCATTCCCCTAGAATCTGCACAAAGAAATAGAAGAATAAGAGAAAGCTTGCGTTCACTTGGCCTTCAAGAAATACAAAGTTTGACGCTATCTAATGAGCGAGATCAATTTGATAAGATAAGGAGAGTCAAAACGGGAATTATCACTAATATATCAAATCCTATAAGTAAAGATCACACAATTCTTAGGCAATATATTCTCCCTTCATTGATGCAAATATTAGCTTCCAATAGGCATCAAGAATTGCCTCAAAGAATTTATGAGTTAGGATTTGTAGTATCAGATTTAAAGAATCAGCATAGTTTTTCTTGGGCATGTGCAGAAGTAGGAGGCGGATTTACTTCAGCAAAGGGATATACTCAGGCATTATTGAGAGATTTGGGCATACCAAATACTGAAGTAATATTTGAAGCAACATCTGAAGACAAGGGGCCATGGCTACTTGGAAGGGGTGCGAAGGTGATTGTACGAGGAATAGAAATCGGCCAGTTTGGAGAAATAGATCCAAGGGTTAGCATCAATTTTGGATTAAGGTCTCCAATACATGCTGGTGAATTTGACATTGAAAAAATAAAAGATATTTCTGCTGACTCACTTATCTGATGTCTTGATAGTTTAATCTTCGTCGAATAACTTCATAGCATCTAAAAATTTTTTATTATTTAAGTGACTTTTGTCATCACCTTTTTTTGAATCTTTGGTTATGCTTTTTCTCTCATATTCTACAATGTTTTCTGTATATTTTGATCTTTTCAACCGAGACGAAGATTTTTTTTTCTTAAATGGCCATATTGGGGTCATGCCGGTCCATCAAGTAAATAGCAGATTAAGATTTCCTAATAATTATCAATAAAGACCATAAAACAATAATTTCTAGGGGCTTTGATTACTATGCCAGATAATGTAATTGGCATTGATGAAGCAGGGAGAGGTCCTGTAATAGGTCCGATGGTGGTTTGTGCAATAAAGCTTCCAAAAACTGATTATAATATATTAAAAAAACTTGGAGTTGATGACTCAAAAAAACTTAGTAAGATAAAAAGACAAAAAATTTATAAATTAATATTAAAAGAGTCTGAAATAAATAATTGGAAGATATTTGTTAATATATGTAAAGCATCAGAAATTGATATTAGAAGGGAAAAAATGAATATAAATGAATTAGAAATTAAATTATTTTCGGAATCCATACAGCAAATAAGTAATGCTGTAGATAATGATGAAATATGTCTAGATGCTTGCGACGTAAATGAAGATAGGTTTGGAATATCTGTAAGAAATAAATTAGGAAGTTTGTGGGAAAATAGTATAATCATATCAAAACATAAAATGGATCAAATGAATTTGGCAGTAGGAGCTGCAAGTATTATTGCGAAAGTAGTAAGGGATGAGGAAATATTAAGAATTGGCAATAAACTAGATTTTCAAATTGGCTCAGGGTACCCTTCCGACCCTGTTACTATTATAGCAGTTCAAAAAATGATTTCATCAGAATATCCTCATGATGAATTAAGATGGAGTTGGGCTACAACAAAAAATGCTTGGATTAAACATCACAATAAGGCGATTCCTATCAGATGTGGAAAAGATACATTTACTATGTAAAAATCTTTCAGAAAGAAGATAGGATAAGAATGGTGAAATGCACAATATTGATGGGAGTGAGGTACTGACATGAGCAAAGATACAGATTGGGACTCCGGCATTAAGGATGTAGTTCGAAAATATGCCCTTCAAAATGCATTAGAATATGATGGAAATGGCAAACCTAGTAGCGTATTAGGTAGAATAATGTCTGAAAGGAAAGATTTGCGAGCAATGGCAAAAAAATTATCTTCACTAATCGAATCTGAAGTAAATATTGCTAATGAAATTGCATCTAACGAAGGCATAGAAAGTATAAAGAGAATATTAACAAAATTAAATCCAGATGCATTAATTAGAAAGAAACAAATTCGTAGAACTGGTTTACCAGATTTATTAAATACAGAAAATAAGGAAGTAATATTAAGATTTGCTCCTAATCCAAATGGCCCGTTGACTTTAGGCCATTCAAGAGGGATTGTGATAAATTCTCAATTTGCTAAGAAATATAATGGAAAGGTCGTATTACGATTTGATGATACTGATACAAAGGTAAAGCCACCGATTTTAGAGGCATATAATTGGATAGAAGAGGAATACGAATGGATAAGTGGTTCACCTGCAGATATAGTAATACGGGCCAGTGAAAGAATGCCAATTTACTTAGATTATGCTGAGAAAATGATTTCAAAAGGATTTGGATATGTTTGTAGATGCAGCTCAGGAGAATTTAAAAAACTGAGAGATGCAGGAGAAGTCAGTCCATACAGAAACAGAAGTATAGCGGAAAACCTGAATGATTGGAGAGACATGTTGAACGGAAAAATGAAAGAAGGCGAGGGAGTAGTGAGAGTAAAAACTTCTATTGATCTCCCTAATCCTGCTTTGAGAGACTGGCCTGCATTAAGGATTCAACACGGCGAACATCCAATTGTTGGAAAAATGTATAAAGTATGGCCACTATTGGATTTTCAAAGTGCGATAGAAGATCATGAACAAAGAGTAACACACATAATTCGTGGCAAAGATTTGATGGATAGTACCAGAAAGCAGAAATTATTGTATGAGCATTTTGGATGGAATTACCCAGAAACAATGTATTGGGGGAGGGTAAAAGTCTTTGAATTTGGTGGCTTCTCAACTTCAGGAATGAAAAAATCAATAATGAAAAGCGAATATTCAGGATGGGATGACTTAAGATTACCAACAATAAAATCATTAAGAAGAAGAGGTTTTGATCCTAGTTCGCTTAGATCTTTTTGGCTAGATCTTGGACTTACTCAAAAAGATATTTCAATTTCCATGCAGACTATTGAATCTTTTAATATTAAAAAAATTGACCCGATAACTTCGAGGAGATTTTTTGTAAGGAACCCTGTTAAATTAAAAATGTCTTGGAAGGATGAAAATAAAAAATTTAATACGATATTAAAAATTCCAAATCATCCGAATAGCACTAACTTAGATGACATTAGAAAATGGAGATTTAATGAACATGAAGAAACTCTTTTTATTGAAAGTAATGACTACATTAAAGAGAATAAATTTAGGCTTAAGGATTTCGCAGATGTTTCTAAAATAGGTAAATATTGTGAAGTAGAATCAATTGAAAGGCAAGATAGGCGGCAAATCATACATTGGCTACTGGAATCAATTTCTAGAGAGGCGGTTTTACATATTCCCGAAGGCAACAACATAACAATCCACGAAGGTATAATAGAGGATTATGATTTGGAAGAAGGGAAAATATATCAATTTGAAAGAGTGGGGTTTGCTAAGGTAGAAAATATAACTCCTGGTAAACCAATTAAACTAATTTGGCTCCATAGTTAATAAAATTACTAATTAGGATTGTATATTTTATTAATGTTATAAGCGGCGCATTCAAACACGTGATATCAATCAGAGGGCAAATGACGATACCAGATAGGGCCAATGCATTTATTTTGGCATCACTAATTACAATGATAATTTTTATGCCTATGACTGTTCAAAGTCAAATTTCAGAAGAATGTTGCACACAACGAGAATTTGAATTATTTTTGATTGGCGAGCCTGATGATGGAATATTAACGCCATTTTATTCTGAGCTAGATACAGAAGAAGTAGAAGTTGAAGTTACATCTTCAATAGGAGGAGAAGTTAAGATTGCGACATGGGATGTAACTTGGAGGATCGAGGGTGAATATCTCTCAGAAACTTGGGAATTTTCCATACCATATAAATTACAAGGAGCGGCCGGTTTTACGCTTAATGCGACCTTAGAGGTTAAAATAGGTGGTGACACATACGAAGGATCAATTCCGACACCTGAATTATTATTAACAGGAGAAGGTAATTTAGAGATACCCGTAGAAGTTGCACAAGGCGAGATATCCGAAGGAGATTTAGTAGAAATTACATTAAGTGTTCAGAATTTAGTATTTACAAGCCCTGGCGAAGATACTGGAGTATTCTTTGTTTGGGGATCAGAAGAATATGATGCGAGCATAAGGGTGAAATTGCCACTCTTAGAAATTTTGATTAAAGATGCTAGTGTAACTGGTAATTTAGTTTATCTTCCCGTTATGATAAAGTCAGGATTTGAAGATGAAATGTGGTCAAAATCTAATGGTATTGCCAAAGTCCAAAATATAGAAATAAGTGAAAGCCCCATAGCCATACTAAGAGACGTTGGTGTAGAAGTAACATTTGTTTGGGAAGTCCTAGCCAACTCTAATGGGATTATAAAATTTGAATTTGAATTAATCCCCCAACCAGGATTAATTATTAGTTCAAATAGGACTCATGAGATAGTAATTGGAGAAGATAGTGGACCTGGTGATTGGTACCCAGAGAATGAGCCATTGAGAGATGGAGGATCCACAATTGAAGTTGACATCGATACAAAATTTAAGGGAAATTCGATAGAAAAACAAATTTCAATAGAATTTGATGGGGCAATGTCACAATGGATTAGATGGGGATTGGACAATATTGGAAATAGTACATTAGATTCCAATAGTTGGTGGAAGAATCTTAATTCATATTCTGATTCCATAAAATCTACTGAAAAACATAATGGTAAAGTTGATGATTCCGAAATAAGAGCATTGAAAAACCATTTGATTGGCTCTAGGTCAGACCTTCGGTCATTTTTTGCAAATGGCCTATACCTAGAGATTGATTCAATAATAGGCATAAATCCTGTAGATTTAGGCCCTACAGAAATAAATATCAATATGGGTGCAACTAGAGCATTTAGTTCGGAAGAAATGATAATAACAATTGAGACTTCTTACGCTATTGAAGAAAATCAAAGACAATTACTAGTTGAGAATTTTATTAGGCCATCATCCGATCCAATATGGGACGAAGTTTCTTTGAATATTATGTTCAAAACAAATATGTTGACTGGCATTGGGGACATTTATGCAGATGAAATAGACTATACCCTTAGACGATGGATAATCATGGAATCAATTAGTATTACTGAAGCAGATATCGATACAGAAATTGAATTCAGAATTGAATTTGTCCCTCCTACTTCAATAATATTTAGCCCCCTTGTATCTGCAATGATTTCCGTACTGGCATTATCGGTCGCTTTAGTAATAGGAATGGCCTTAACAAAAAGAAGAGCAAGAGTCCCCACTATGATTACAGTGTTAGTTTTAGGAACCTTGGCATTTACAATTTATTGGATGGGTTTACCTTTGCAAATAGTATTGGGAATAGTTTCAACTAGCGTTTTATTAGTATTCCCAATTTCGTTGGTATCGCCGACCTCAAAAACTATTGAAAAAATAAGTAATAAGGTAGGAGGACCTTATGTCAAATGCCCTTCTTGCGGTATTTCTAATCAAGTTCAATCTATGGTGAGGCCATTAAGAATACCATGTTCGGAATGCAATAGTATTTTAAGAATAGAAAATTAACATATAATTCCGTATTTTAATAAAGAGTTCATTAGATTTTCTGATAATGAATATTCATTATCAGAGTTCCATTTATCTATCTGAAAATTTAATTGGCCCACCATATCAGTTTGCCAACCTGGTGCGACTATACAATTCCAAATTATTTCCTCTACACGTGCAGTAGATGGTAGATTTTTTGTCAATACTGGTTTTGCCAATAAAGATAAACTTTCCTCCTTCATATCAATATCCATATCGCTCCATGATGAAGATAAGGATTTTAAATAACTTATATCAATCCAACTAAAATTTTTCAAATTTGGATTTTTTACCTCTGTTATAGGTAATATGCGGATACTCCCTTCTTTTTTTAATATACTTTTTAATTTTAAAAATACAGGATCATAAGTATTGTCAAGTGAGTCATCTAGCCAGTTTCCTGATAGTATCCACGGACGTAACCTCCGTAATCTTATGCTATTAGGGCATATTTCATTAGCTAATGCATGCGACTGTGCTATTGCAGTTAAAGGGCCTTTTTTAGAATTTCCATCTGACCCAGTTAGGCCTTCAACAATCGAATCTGAAAGGAATAATGATTTACCATCATTATTTAGATATGGACCAATTTGATCTTTTGAGTTGACCACATTTATAGAAGGATAATACCGATTGGGCTCATTTACGAATCTTCTCCTGTAGGGAATATTAGAATCTAATAACGCAGCCTCAATTGGGGCGAGGGCTAAACAGCCATGAATAGTAGGTTGGGATGTAATAAGAATAGTATTATTAGATTCTTTAATGTCGTGACTGAATTTTATAAATATTTCAGAAACATCCGAGAATACTATATGTTCCAATAAGTTCTCCATAAGCCGGCTGAAATAGTTTAGGCGTTCAAGCCTTCTGCTTATAATTACTCAACCATTAATCTTAGTTGATCTCTTTTATATGTCCAAGTATCAAGAATATTTCCATTTCCTTTGTAATATCTAGCCAATCTTCGTATTTTAGATTCACATAATTCTAATTGTCGACGATTATGAATATCTTTTTTGTTAGAATTTAAGTGATCAATTAACCCTAATGCTCGACGCATGAGATTCATCATATCTTCAGGAAAAGATGGGACTATATTGTTTCTAGAAAGAGTTTGGGAGATTCTTTCACCTGTTACTAAACGGGCATCAGGGACTGCATATCTATCCCTAAGGATTGTTCCAATAACTGCTGTTGAATTACCTTCTTTTGAGAGAGTTAAAATTAATTCCTCAACTTCTTCTTTATTACTATTAGACCAAACAGGAGGCATCTTAGAATTGGGCTTGTTTGAGCCACTACTCCCTTTCCCATTACTATGCATACGTGCCACTCATAATCACCTCTGACGGCCATGCGACTAACCCACCCTCTTTAATCGCTACGTAAGATGTTTGTAAGAATTCGATTCAAAGACGATGTTGAGCCTTTCCCAATCGACCTGGGCCATTTGGCCACTCCCATCCAGGTGCATCTGCTCTAGCCGAGCCAATTAACTGATTATTCTGGTACACTAAAACTTCATCGCCACGTCTGATATCGCCCCCTATTGATTCGACATTTGTGGAAAATAAATCGCCTTTCCAAATGTGATCATTGTGTAAATAAACTCTAGATAGAGTAGCATATTTATCCAAAATTGGTAAACAAGATTTTGAAAATGCAAATCTAGCACTTCTGGGATTCCATTGTGCAAGTTGAATACCATTATTTTTAATTGTAAAGATCGGAGGTCTGCCCTCTACAGAAGTATCATTTAGCCATAAATCACATCCATGTTGAAACCTAGAGAGAGATTTTAGCTTTTCTAATCTATGTAAACTTTCTTTTATCTTAGGAATATTAAAATCTAATATTGCATTATCTATCGCAATAGATAGATTAGATAATGATTCTGAGCAGCCTGCAGATAATCCTTTTCTAGTATCTACAATATCAATCCCAGCCATTTCAATTTTAATTCCGGAATGATTTATTATTCTAGAGTAATTTATTCTATTAGTTATTTTCTTAACCATTTTTATTATTATATGTATTTCGTCTTTATCCCAATCTCCAGTAACAGGAATATCATAATTACCGGCTGGCCAAATATCCTCTAATTCCCTAGGGACTAACCCTAATGGAGCAGTGACAATGACTTCATGAACTCCCCTTGTATTGATTGATTTAGCAAATCTTTGATGACTTTGGGATAAGCGATATGGCTTCATTGCCGAGCAAGGTAGTAATAGCAATACATCGGTTTGATGATTAGGCGGGGTATGAAAATTTGAAACCCTATTGTGCCAATCTTGAATTAATGCATCAGAACGGCTGGTGAAAGAATTACATCTCAGAGTAGCGGAATTTCCCAATATTCTAGACAAGCCAGACCTACCTCCTTCTAATTGCCGCATTTTGAGATCATGGAGTCTTAAATGTTCAACAGATTTTGAACTTGAAGTGCTTTGCATTTCAGCTAATTCCCTTAATGAACCTTCACGAATTGCAGCCCTTGTTGCTGAGATTGAGCTCTTCCACTCTGCACATTGGGCATCCATATCGGAACTTTCATTAACAGTATAATCAATTTCCCTAGGCCCTAGGGTAGATAATAAAACACCGATTGCAGATGCGCTTCTTGATCTAGACAAGTCAAATAAATCTATTCCCATCCATGTAAGGAGCGCGCAATTATCAGGACCAGCGATACCTGGGGCCCAAATCAAGGAAGAAGGAAATTTTGTCCTTATTGTGTCTATAGCATCGATTAGCAGCCCTTGATTCTTCACTAATTGAGGAGAATCTACCAAAACAACTATTGATGGTTCTAAATTTTTATCATTTAATTTTGTGTCATGATGTAAGGATTGCCAAGAGACAAGTAGGACTTCTTCTCCTTCACTGAATATACCAGAATCTGATTCAGCAAGGCTAGGAGGGAGTACTAATCCTTCCACTGATGTCCATGTATCTGGAGTATCAAATGGGAAGCAGAAATTACCACGTGTAGATATCGAGATATTTGCAGGGATTGAAGAAGAATTTCTTTTCGACCTAAAGGGTGCAATCGAAATAGGTAATTCTGGATCATTTATGCCAAGTACAATTCCCGGCGTCCAAGATGATGGGTTTTTTCTGTCACCGAGGGAAAATATACGAGAAAAACGTTGCCTAGATTCTACTCCGCGTGCTAAAGGCCTACCATCCATATGGTTAACGAGTGATGCATTTCGCTTGAAGGATTCTAATGTGAGAGAGGTTTCGGTGAATCGTGCGAAGCGTAATTGTATTGCTAACTTTGGCAATTTTTCTTCTAATGAATGTTAGCCCAATCATAGGTGCTCAATCGGCCGATATCAATATCTTGATAGATGAAAATATAGAAATTGAAGGACCGGTTACAATTGAGTATACTTGTAATTTAATAGCATGCATGGGGCTTGAATTAAAAGTCAATAATAATGGAATTTACACTAATAACTCAGATTCTCACAGAGTTGCTTGGTCCGGATCAGTTAATGGTAGCTTTTCATGGCAGGTTTATACTGAAGAAGGGATAGTCGAGAGAGACATTACTAGTAAAATAATAATGGATGATAATGGCACAATTGAGATGTCAGATTTATCAGATAATATTGTTTATAATGCCCAAAATTACGAATATTATTTTTATCACCCTTCGCCATGTCAAATGGATAGTTGCAATAATCTAGATAATATTAATGAGGGGATGAAATTTACAGGAGCATTGGATTCAAATAAAGATAAAGATGTAATAAAATTACTAGGTAGCGAAGGTGACGTTATCCTGATTAAAAATATAATATTTGCTCATGACATCAATGTAGAATTATGGAGTGTTTTACCAGAAAGTAAAACAATTATTACAGATTTTTCGAATTATATTCATGAAGATTATTATTTGGAATATCCAGATGGAGAGCTTTGGTTAAAGTTAATTCCTAAAAATGAAATTGGATATTCGCCTTATCAATTTGAAGTAATTTACTATGACTCGAATAATGAATCCCCGGACAATGTGGAATTAAACAATCCTTGGAATCATGGGGCATCATTATTATTTGGAAATTCTTATCGAGGCCAAATTGCTGCTTCTGATATTGAGGGCGATTCAATATTAATTAATGCAGGTGCAAAAATGGAAATTATTCCAATTTGTCAATTTACTAATTATGTAAATATTGAAATATATTTTCATGAAAATGATAATTATATATTAGAATACATGACAAATATTAATATTTGCCCTGATAAAATTCATACAAGTAAAGATACACAATCAATAGAATTCAGAATAAAATCTAATTTAACAATAGCATGGGAGATAGGTATTTATTCAAATAAAAATGGTGACGGCGGAAAATTAGGCGATGCACCAGATTACATATGGAAAAATGGAAAAATTGATGATAATTGGTTAATAATAAATGATAATAACACTGAATATAATGGCCATTTGGGTATAAACGATGATATAGACATATACGGATTGATGGTAAAACACGAAAATGGCTCCCATATTTATTTTAATGAATCTATAGGAGATATTTCCATTCATATAGTTATCTTAGATCAAAAAACTGGAACAATTTTAAATCATACAAATGGAACTGAAATTATAGCACCGAAGGGGATACATGCAATAAGGATTGAAAAAAATAATGGTGAATCAGGAGGAGTAAATTATCAATTTATGAGCCCAGAGTTTGAAGAATACCGTCCTGAAAATATAAAATTAGAAGATCTATCAAGTATGTTTACAAATTTCTATATTTTTGTAGGTATCATGTTTTTGACTCCAATGATGATAGTACTATGGTGGAATAGAAACGATATAAAAGGTAAATATGAAATTAATTCTATTGAGCAACATGAGCTTAAAAGATTAGAAAAATTACGAAAAAGAATATCTAATGGCGTAGATAATGAAGTAATTATTTCATCTTTACATCAACTTGGAGATAGCCCTTGGAAATCAGTAATTCAGGAATGTGGAAATCCCCTGATTAGACATATGACCGAACAAATAGAAGTTTGTATATGGAAAATTGAAGGGAGTAAGACAAATATTTTAGTAGGTATTAAGCCATATAAGAATATTTGGAAAATGGCTGCTATTCGAATATTCGCATCAGAAGGTCCGCCCATAGAGATCAATGAGGTTACTCCTCAAATGATATTTCAAGAAGATGAGATTTTTCTCGATACTTTGGAAATTGGAAAGAGTGTATTCATAAAAATTTCATTTATTGATGAGCCTAAAAATATAGATTTTCAAATATCAGGAGTCGTCAATAAAGTGCCACTAGCTGCTACTTCTTCGAGAGCAATCTCATTGGATGATGAAAGATAATTAATTCCCCCTTCTTTTATTTGCTTCGTCGATTATGCTATCCTCTAGTGTTGAAGATTGATTCGTAATATTTTCTCTTAAGTTGATTAATTGTTTTTTAAGAGATTTGGAAATTTTTCTTGGGATATCTAATTTCAGCAATACCGTAACTGAACCTCTTCCCCTACTAGAACGCATGGAAGGCAACCCCCTAGAGTGTATAGATATTGTATCGCCTGGTTTGGATAATGGTGGTACTTTAATTTTTAAATTCTTCCCATCTATATGTTCTATCTCGATAACTGTACCCAATAATAAATCTGAATAATTTACAGGTAGAGCCATTAAAATATCCGCATCATCTCTTTCGAACCAAGGGTGATCTTCAATTTCAATTTCTATATACAAGTTGCCAGCAATTCCATTTTTTCCCCTAGCCGCTTCCCCTTGTCCCGCTATTTTTATACGGTTGCCACTAGAAATGCCTGGAGGTACTGTGAATTTTATTTTCTTTGATTGATTGTATCTTCCTTCTCCGTTACACGAATTACAAGGATTGGTAACAATCACTCCTATTCCATTACAGGATGGGCAATCCGATACGACTTGTTGTGCAAATGGGCCAACACGTTCAACCCTTTGCACCCTGCCTCTGCCATTACAAGAAGGGCAAGATTTGGTACCATCAGGATTTTTAGAGCCTAATCCATTACATTTTAAACATGCAGATAATGATTCAATTTCTAATTCATCATCGTAACCTTCCATTATAGCTATAAAAGGTACAATATGCCGAATTAATAAATCCCCACCTCTGTTGTTACGATTGGGTCTCGAGTTGCCAAATATTTGACCAAATATACTCTCAATTCCTCCTCCAAATAGATCGTCAATATTGATATTCACGCCTTGAAATCCCCCCGGCCCAAATGGTGAGCCACCTGGCCTGTTATGCCCATACCTATCATATTTTGATTTTTCATTAGGTTCAGAAAGTATTGCATATGCTTCTTGAATTTCTTTGAATTTATTTTCCGCCTCTGGATTATCTGGATTTTTATCAGGATGATATTTCCGTGCTAAACTTCTGAAAGATTTTTTAATCTCGGAATCACTAGCATCTTTAGAAATTTCAAGAATTTCATAATAATCACGCTTATTTGCCATAACCTACTCAACCCTCCGACTCATAGTGACTTTTTTCAACCGTTCCCCTCTAAAGATAGATGCCGCATGAAACACAATAATTAGAATTCATATCATTTAGAGAATTACAAGAAACACAAATAGTTACTTTAGATGTTGAATTAGTAGATTTGGTGTCCCATTTTATATTATTCTGAGATAAATTAATTGATGCTTTATTATTATTTATTTTCTTTGATGCGGATTTTTCAATTAACATATTTAATAAGTTTTTAATTTTGAAATATAATTGGTTAATGATGCTAATTTCATCTGGTTCTTTATTGCCATTATTATCATTATTATTATCATTATTATTGATGGATTCGATAACTTCCTCTTCCGTAGTATCTTCATTTCTCTCTTTATTTAGTGAACCAACAAAACCTTTCATTGAAGAATTAAATTCATCATCATTAAAATTACTTTTTGCCTTTATTTCTAATTTATTTAAAATTTCATCACTATTTTCCCATAATCCTTTATCTTCTAATTTATACGATTTTGAAAGTTTACGTATTGCTTTTGAACGGTGGTACTCATGATCTTTGATTACTCTATATTTTGATAGCATTAATAAACCAAAAATTAGTACAAAAGAGTAACTGATTATTTGTGAAAATAGATCCTTTGATAATACATCATCAACTGCTGGAAGAATAGCCCTTAACGCTGTCAAACATAATACTGGAAAAATTGCTATTCCAATTGAAACATATGTTGAGCGATTTGCCATAAACTCTGGATATTAATTTATCGTTTGAACCATTCGTTTAAATGATAGTTTAAATGATATTAACCACTGGAACAAACTATAGGCAGATAGCATGGGATTGAATATTACAATTACTACAATCCTGCGCCCATATGAAGATGCGGACAATGTCATATCATCCATAAATAATATATTTCCAGATTGGAAATCCGATTCCATAATTACAAAACAATCTTTTCCTGCAAATAGGATAACAACAGAAATTAAAGGATATTCCATTAATTTTGAAAAATTTATTTTATTATTAAGAAAACAGAAAATATTGGATACAGCATTCGACGTTATGACTAAAAATTTAAAAATTAATTGTACCTTTTTTTCCATTTCAAGACAGTCTGCAATGAAAGAAGTGATATCTTTCATAATTCAAGACATCCCTTTAGGAGGATCGATGGAAATAGAACTTGAAAAGGAAAATCTTGAGATTTGGTTAGAAGATCAAACTTGGCATCCAGGAAGAGAATTGATACCGAGGCAAGTAAATGATGATTTGGCTATGAAAGTGAATGGTGAACCAGTAGAGTGGTTTGATAAATTTGGCAATCCGACAATGGCGCCCCCCTTAGAAGAAGAATAGCTTGGTATAAAATTTGAATTAAACGTTATATTGATTGCTAATGGCCTGTAGCATCATACATGGAAGAAGAATACCTAGTAAAACTTCAACCAGAAGAAAGTAAGGTAAATCCCTTGGGAGTAATAGGGATTATCTGGAATGAAATAAGTGGCGGAATTGGCCCTTGGGGTACTTTTAGGCCGATATTTTCAATAATTATATCATTAATTCCGTTTTTATATTTGGGCCAACATTTCAATGGTGAAAGTAATAAAGCATTTGGTTGGACAATAATACAACTTCCATTAATATTGTCAATAATCTTGTGGCCAGTACTATATTTGTGGTCAATATTTGATTCATGGTGGATTTCTAACAAAATAATAGCGTCAAAATAGACGTATTAGCTAAAAATCATCAGGCAATTCGAGTGGACTAAAAAGATGTCCAGGTTTTGAAGATTTTGATAGTTGAAGAATGACTATTGATTCCCAGTCTTTTAATAATATCATGGCATTAATAAATGGTAATTCGGTAGAGTTAATTATTGTCCTTATTATAGTATCTAAAATGTCCATTCTATCTATATCAACATTCTTAAGGACAGATTCCAGAGGGAAATGAAAATTAATATCATTATTATTTTCTAGAATTAAATTTTTTTTAAAAATCTCTAAATAAGGAATTTCTTCATTTACTTTTTCGGCCTTTAAATTCAATGATTCCGAAATGATTCTTATAAATTTTGAAATTACTAAAGATACCTCAACTAGAGGCAAATTATATTGATTTACAAAATTAACCATATTCTCTTGTA
>JBKEHQ010000016.1:0-20541 GCA_046710875.1 Candidatus Thalassarchaeaceae archaeon | reverse complement strand
GGAGGCACGCAACCTGGGCATACAACCGATAATGTAGCCATAAAATTGGCTGTTGCAACTAATTCAAAAAAATGTATCATTGCAACGAATGTATCGAAAGTATATGATAAAGATCCGAGAAAGAATTCAGATGCTCGCTCCTTTGATTCTTTATCATTGGTCGATTTACAAAATATAGTTGGCCCTCCCGAACATTCTCGAGCAGGAGATTCACAAGTTGTTGATCCGATTGGAGTTGAGTGTGCAATAGTTAATAAGATGGAATTAAATATCTTAGATGGTAGAAAAATAAATAATTTAAAAAACTCAATGGAAGGAAGTAATTTTGAAGGCACAATAGTAAGTTGGTGAGTTTTTGAGTCGTAAAGATACTATTTTAAGAGCTGCACAAAGAACTGCTAAGGAAGCTAGAAATAATGCTTCGAGAAAAATGAAAATGAAAGATGAAGTAAGTATCTCGCCTCATAGACATTGCTCAATTTGTTGGAAACCCGTTCCATTGGAAAGAGATCCTCCGGTATGTAATGCCGATAAGTGTTCTAGTTCATGGTTTAAGAAGGATAAAGCACGAAAGCGGTTGACAATAATGATGTATCTATTTCCAGCGATTGCCATATTTTTCTTAATCTTAAATATGCAACAAACTAATTAATGTGGAGCCATAATATGATGAAAATATTATCCATATTACCCGGATTTGTAGGGGCAATATGCATATTAATATTATTGGGAAGCATAATTGGATTTTCCCATCAAGAAAAAATAAATGATATACCCATAGTTCCATGTAGCGATGATGAGGACATAGGCTGCAGAGTTGGGATGACAAGTTCAGACATCAGTGTCCCGAATGCGTTCAAATTATTGCAAATTGAAGTTGATGTAAATTGGGGAGAACCCGATAGAAGTTGGTTTGGAGTAATAAATAAATATCCAGAGATCTGTGAACCAGATAGTAATGGATTAACTAACTGTACAGAAGATGATTTTGAAGGATTCATAATAGCAGGAGGATCGGATTCCGAAGGTAATTTGAAATTTGATATACACCCAAATGAATATAGATTCATAACCGGAGGTAAAGATGGTTCAACAATTAGTAATCAAGATGTAACTTTAGATATCAAGGTTTCATTAAACTCAATAATAGAGCTCTTGTTGGCTGCAGTTGGCCTATTTCTATTCATTGGCGCAACTGAAATGGCATTTCCGATAAAAAAGTGGTTTGAAAAATTTAGGAATACTTAATTTTGGTAAATATAGTATCTTTGAATAACTAATTCACAGTGGGCGTGGCATGGTCGAACATAGTTGTCCTAACTGTGGAAGTAAAAAAGAGATAAGTGGCCTAGATAGATCCGTAGGTGGATATCAAATATTTTGTACTACTTGTGGCCATAATTGGAGAATTTTATAAATATTTATCTTCATCATAACGGCGAAGAATTTCTTGTGTTGAGCCTAATGGTTTAATGGAGTCGTCTTGCCTATGCCAATGTTCTGGCAATTCTAACGGATTAGGAATTATATCTGCTCCTATTTCTTTTATCATTTGCGACTTTAATTCTTCAATTCCTATGCCTGATTCAGCACTTATGCAATATTCAAAATTATCAGGAATTTCATCAAACAGATCTATTTTTGTATGTATTATCAATAATGGCTTTTCAGATATTGCCTTTTTTACTTCTTTCAATAAATTTAATTGTTCCTCAAGAGGAGTTGTTGCATTTTCAGTTGCATCAATTAGGAATAATAATAAATTACCTACATTTTCTAAAGCCGCTATTGCTTGCATTTCAATATTATTCCTCTCATACATTGGCCTATCCAGTAAACCAGGAGTATCTACTATCTGGTAAGCCCGTCTACGATGATAAAAATGACCTAGATGTAATTGCTTAGTAGTAAACGGGTATGATGCAACTTCAGGTTCCCCCGATGAAAGTGCATTAATCATAGCAGATTTTCCGACATTTGGAGAGCCAGCAACTACGATACATGGCTCCAGAGGATCTATTGCGGGTAATTTTCTTAATACATTTCTTGCGTTTCCTAACCACACTATCGGGGAAGCAATTTGATCAATAATTGAAGAAAAGCGACCATAGGCATGCCGTCTTGCTTTATGAAATCCATCAATGTCTCTGAGATGTAATATATTCCGTTGTGAATCTAAGGAAATTTTGATGACTTTTTCTGATGCCCATTGCAAGGCGGCTAAATTCTTCTTATAATCATCTGAACCTACTGCCGCATCCACTAATGCTTGATCAAAATCAGATAATGCATTCAGACTAGGCCATTTAGAAACGTAAGCAAGAAGTGTTGAAGATATCACATCAGATGCAGATTGAATCATCCTATTCATTTGTTTTCTTACGCGGTGATATTTATCGGGATCTTCTACCATATCCGCTTGTTTACTCGCCCTAGAGAACGCTTTATCAATAATTTCTTGAGGATATAAAACAGTAGGTATAGATCGCCATTCAACTGATGCCATATGACTCCCTCAAGCGCATGGTCACACGCATAACACTTGAAATCATTAGTCAATTTATGTGCCAAAGACGAATATATACCCGTCTTCTTTTTTTATAAACACGCTGGCGAGGCAGATATGGTAACCGAAGAGTGGAGAAGTAATATTGACAAGTTGCCCGATTGGGCTAGACAAATATATGAAAAACATGGATCTCCAAATTTAAAAAATACTGTTGATGTTTTTCATGGTCCGTTGATAGATAGAAGGTATGGACTAAGGAAAGATGATTTAGTAGTAATTATAATAGATAATAGAGTTTTAAAAAATGGAGAATCAAATAGAATTGGTGGAATGTTGATTGGTACATCCAGAAATTCCGTGGACATATTGGATAATAATGGCGATTTTAGAGCCATATCAAGAGATGTAATTATTGAGATTAAACTAGTCATCCATATGAGAAGGACATATTTGGAAGATGAAGAGTTATTAAAATTTGAAAAGGAAGATATAAAAAGAAGGGCTAACGTTCAGGAAATTGCAGAAAAACAAGCTGAAGGACGCATAGATAGCCATATTTGGGATTGATTAAGATGGAATTAAAAAATAAAAGATGCATACCTTGTGAGGGTGGGGTGCCTGCCCTAGATGAGAAAGAATGTGATGAATTATTAATGTCTTTAGATAATAATTGGGAAGTCATATTAGTTCACCATTTAGAGAGAAATTGGAAGTTCAATAACTTTCAAAATGCACTTGATCTTACCGTAAAACTTGGTGCAATTTGTGAAGAAGAGAACCATCATGCAGACTTTGAAATTGGATGGGGAAGAGTAAAGGCAATTATCTATACCCATAAAATAGATGGTTTGACTGAATCTGATTTTATCCTAGCTGCGAAATTTGATACTTTGAATTAGAGAGGCCGGCCATGTCAAAAGTTCAAAATAATTTTTTAACAAGAAGATCAATATATAGATTTTCAAACAGGGATGTTGAACATAATTATTTAGAAATAGGCTTTGAAGCGGCAAGGCATGCACCTTGTCATAAACAGACACATCCTTGGAAATTTTATATAATGGGAAAAGAGACAAGAAACAAAATTATTCCTATTGTAGAATTAATGGCGAGAGAAAAGGCAATCGATAGCAAAGAAGATATTAAATTTGGAATTAATAAAGCAATTTCAAAAATTAAAGATGCCCCGGCATTAATCGCGGTAACTACGTCAATAAACATCAATGATACATTTAGAGATGAGGAGGATTATGCAGCAACTGTTTGCGCGTTGCATAATTTTGTATTATCTATGTGGGAACAAGGCATAGGATCGCAATGGAGCACAGGATCTATAACTAGGCATGATATGAGTTATCGGGCACTTAATATCTCAAGTGAAGAAGAACGTATTATCGGATTTATAAGAGTAGGCTATCCAGAAGTCATTCCAGAGCGTAAGAAAAAATCAATATCTGAGATTAGATTTTATTTACCTTGATAGGCATAAGGAAGTATTTTGATGAAAAAAATAATTTACCCCAAAATTGGCGGCCCAGAATCAATCAAAATTATTGAGATAAAACATAAGAAAATTGGTGAAAATCAAGTTAGATTAAGAGTGCATAGGGCTGGGATAAATTTTGCTGATCTAATGATGAGGCAGGGGCTGTATGGATCAGCTCCAGAATTTCCATTTACTCCTGGATATGAAGTCTCAGGAGTGATAAGTGAGTTAGGCCCAGAAGTAAAAAATCTTCAAATTAATCAAAGAGTAATTGGATTAACTGGTTTTGGAGGATATTCAGAAGAAGTAATAATTGATTCCGTGAGAGTTATGCCAATACCTGATAATGTTAGCTTTGATCAAGCTGCTGCCATTCCTGTCACATATTGTACTGCATATCATATGCTGATTTATTTAGGCAATTTACAAAAAGGAGATTCCATATTGATTCACCATGCAGCCGGAGGAGTAGGGACTGCGGCGGCACAAATATGTCAGGCTTATGGCGCAGGAATGATAATAGGAACGGCATCTGAATCCAAAAAGGAATTTGTAGAATCATTAGGAATGTATTTTATTGATAAAGATAAAGAAGATTTTGTAGATATTTGTAAAGAATTAACTAATGGCCAAGGGGTTCATCAAGCACTTGACCCAGTTGCTGGAAAAAATTTATTAAAATCATATAAATCATTAAGAAATGGTGGTAAATTACATATTTTTGGTGCGTCATCGGCCGTTCCACGTAAGACTAGATCAATTTTTGCTGCACTTAAAATGATAAAGACAACTCCAAAATTTAATCCACTTGATATGATGAATTCTAATAAATCCATATTTGGAGTCCATATGGGTAGAATAAAAGATGAAGAGATATTCAGAAAACATCTATTGGTGCTTAGTGAACTAATGAGTGAGAAAGCAATTAATCCAATTATCGATTCAGTTTGGAGATTTGAAAAAGTTTCTGAAGCTCATACTCACATGCATAACAGAAAAAACTGTGGGAAGATATTATTAGATTTTTCTCCAATATGAAATTTAAAGCCTGACTGGACGAGTAGCTCCGCATGCTTGGCATTTGAGTAGGGTAGTTCTAGCCTCTTTTATGAAACTAGTATCAGGTGCACGGCATTGACTACATATCACATAAGATTTAACATAAGAAACAATTTTCTCTTTAATTCTTTTAGGAGGGACTCTTCCTTTGAACATAACTCGTGCTTTTTCTCGCGTCCCAGAAGTTCCGAGTTCGTTCAACAAATATTGGTAAACATGATTTGAATCCCTATCCATAGAATCAACAATATCTGAAAAGTTTCTCAAAATTGTTTGACTCCCTTCTATAAGAACATCAGGTTCAGGCATAGTCCATCTTGATCTTTCACTAATATCTTTAGGAATTCTATCTCTTGCCCTATCAAGAAGAGATTCGTAGTCACTCATTGAACGGCCCAGTGGCATCTCCTTTTTCACGTCACCGGAAAGATATTATCGCCAAGTGTGAAAAGTAGTGGGTCTTTCCAATATATATGAGTGAACCAGTAGAAGTTAGAGTTTCTGCAGTAGATCCAAAAGCGAAAATTCCAACAAAGGGTAGTATTTATGCCGCAGGATGGGACTTATATGCAATAGAAGAAACTATTGTCCCATTTCGAAAAAGTGTAAAAGTTAGAACAGGGATACATGTTGCCATTCCCAATGGTTTCGAGGGCCAAGTAAGGGCACGTTCATCTTTAGGAAAAAAGGGCCTAATACTCCCACATAGTATAGGTACAATTGATTCTGACTATAGAGGAGAATTATTTGTTCTTATGACTTGGATTGGCCAACATGATTCATACACCATAACTGAAGGGGAAAGAATTGCACAATTACTTATTTCTCCGATACCAGAAGTTTATTTTACCGAGGTCAGTATTGATGATTTGGGCATAACGGAAAGGGGACATGGTGGCTTCGGCAGTACTGGTAAATTTTAAAAAAATAGATTTTTATGCAATAATTACAATATATTATCGGTGGATTCATAGCACTCAAGCGCTCGGCAAGCATGATGCAAATGAGTATTGATGAACTTAGAGCCCAAGTAGAAAGTTATCGTTCAGATGGATTGAGTACCCAACAAATCGCAGATGAGATGTCACTTTCACAGACTACGGTGATGTGGCTATCGGCGAAAGAAACCATAGAAGAACCACCTAAAGATATTCGAATTGGCTGGAGATCAATAGCAGTGAAAGGCTCAAGAATTGAAGCAATTTCATCCATATTTTGCGATATAATAGAAGAAGAGTGCGGAGATGATATAGAAGTAGTTCTAGGAATAAGTCTTAATGGCATTGTTTTTGCACAATCGATAGCAAGCATGATGGATTTAGAGATATCCATAAGTAGAAGTATACATGATAATGGGGACGGCCATATTTCAGATGTTTATGCTGATGTCAAAGGAAAAAAAGTCGTAATTGTTGATGATGTCATATCTTCTGGAACCACCATGAAGAAAACTATAAATAATCTTAAATCACTAGGTGCAGATGTTCAATTATGTCTAGTTTTAGCAAATAAATCAACTGCTGATGAATTAGAAGGAGTTTCCCTGAGAGGCTTGATTAGAGTAGTTTCTGTTTGAGGCTTTGATATGCATTGGGCCCATCACGCTGCTCAGAAACTGAGTGAAAATAATAAATCGCAAGTTTGTGCATCTGGAATTACCCCGTCAGGAGATTTCCATATTGGCCACATAAGAGAAATATTAACAGCGGAAATGATTCATAGGGCATGCCTTGATTTGGGGCTTGAATCAAAATATATTTTTATCGTTGATTCAATGGATCCTCTGAGAAGAGTATATGATTTCTTATCTCCTAGCTATGAAAAATATATTGGTACACCGTTGGCATTTATTCCTGCCCCAGATAAAAATGGAGAGCCAGATAAAAATGGAAAAAGTTATGCGGAATATTTTCTCAATCCATTTTTAGAATCTTTAAAAAAAATAGGAGTATTTCCTGAAATCGTGATGAATCATCAAGTATATGCAGATGGGAGATTTGCAGAAAAGATAGATTCCGCAATAATACAAAAAGAACAAATAAGAGAGATAATTGAAAATATTTCAGGTAGGGAGCTTCCAAATGATTGGTTTCCCTATAGTCCAATTGGCTCGGATGGAAGTATGGACGAAGTAAAGGTGACAAGATATGAAAAACCATATGTTTACTGGACGGATAGGTTGGGAGTTGAGGGGAAATCAAATATCACAAAGGCAGAAGGAAAATTACCATGGAGGATTGATTGGGCGGCGCGTTGGGGAATACATGCAATAACTTCTGAACCTGCTGGTAAAGATCACGGCTCGGCTGGAGGAAGTTATGATACTGGAATTCCAATTTGTAGATTATTAGGAAGTGAGCCCCCAAAAAAGATGGTTTATGAATGGATTCAATTAAAGGGTATGGGGCCAATGTCAAGCTCAAAAGGAGTAACTATAGGCCCGGTTGAAGCATTAAATTTAGTCCCTCCAGAGATATTAAGATACGTCATTGCTAGAAGTAAAGTAAATCGGCATATTGATTTTGATACTGGCGCCACACTATTTGAAACAGCAGATGAATATGAAAGATTATTGTCTGAAACGACTACAGATGAAATTGATGGAATAACTAGAAGGCAAAAAATAGCAAAGGAAACCAATATTGGTGCATTAAATCTTAGTCAAATAAATAGGGGAGAAAATCCCCAAGACTCATTTGGAGGAGTGTCTTTTAGGCATCTATCATTACTTGCTCAGATAAAAAGTAAAGATGAGGACGTTTGGAAATCATTGAACAATAGTGGGCATATTGATAATAACCCAAACAAAATATTAATTGAAAGATTAGGACGTATGAGGCATTGGATAGATGGGCCTCATTTTCCTGAAAGTTCTAAGATAGTGATTCATAAAACTATAACAGCAGAAGCTGTTGAAAATATGACGTCAAATCAAATAGAATTCATAATATTATTTAGAAAAAAAATAAATGATTGTGCGTGGAATGAAAAGGAAATAGGTAATCTGATAAGGAATATTTCTAAAAAATCTGGAATTAGTACCAAGGAATGTTATGGATCACTTTATTGGTTAATGTTAGGAAAGCATAACGGCCCAAGGATTGCATCTATAATGTCTGAAGTTGGAATAGAACATATGACATCTTTAATAGATTCATCATTTTAAATTCTTTTTCCCATTTATGATCAAGAATTATATTGCAATCTTTCCTAATGGCGATATATCTAACAATCTTGGTTCAGGAATTCCATGCTGCGCTTCAAGAATTGCTTCTACTTCCATTTTAGCACCTGCCATAGTAGTGACAAATGGAATATTAAGTTCTACGGCTAATCTCCTCATCATATTACCATCTAGAACAGCTCCTCCTGTAGAACTAGGAGTATTTATTATGAGGTGAATTTTACCTTGTCGCATTAAATCTAGTGCGTCTGGAGATTTTCTTTCTGATATCCTATAGCATGTAGTCACATCTAATTTTCCTGAATCTCTTAGAATATTTGATGTTCCACTTGTTGCGAATAAATTAAATCCCATTTTTTGTAATGCTTTTGCTTGATTTATGACTTCAAATTTATCCTTATCTTTGACAGTAATATAAACTCCTCCTTGTATTGGAACTGGTAATTCTGTGGCTAATCTGGCCTTTAGATATGCAGCGGATGCTCTGACATGTGAACCCATTACCTCGCCTGTTGATTTCATTTCTGGACCTGGTGCGGGATCTAATCCTCTTAATTTTATGAATGGAAAAACAGGGGCCTTTACACATACTATATCTTTTTGAGGTAAAGGGATTGGTAAATCTTTGATTTTATCTCCTAATGCTATTCTTGCAGCAATTCTGGCTAAAGGTATCCCTGTTGATTTGGCGACGAATGGAAATGTTCGAGAACCTCGGGGATTAACCTCTAAAACATATAGAATCTCTTCACATATAGCATATTGAATATTATAACAACCTATAATTCCTAATTTTAACCCAATTATTCTTGTCCATTCCTCAACTTGGGAAATTATTTTTGGAGATATATTCTGAGGAGGAATAAAGCAAGTAGAATCGCCAGAATGTATTCCCGCTTCTTCCAAATGTTCCATTATTGCTCCAATTAAAACTTCGTTACCATCGCAAACTGCGTCGACATCTAACTCAACTGCATTCCCCAAATAATCATCAATTAACAATGGGCGATCTCTGGCTATATATGCTTCTTTCATATATGTTTCTAGTTGTTCATCGGATGACAATATTTCCATCCCCCTTCCACCTAAAACATAAGAAGGCCTAATTAAAACAGGATATCCAATATTTGAAACACAATTATATACTTCTTTTGGCGTAGATGCCGTCATGCCATTTGGCATCCTTAAATCATTTCTCGATGCAAATTTTTCGAAAAGATCTCTATCACTAGCTTCATCAATGGCTGATGGAGAGGTCCCTTGAATAACGGTATTGAGTCCGAATTTTTTCAAATAATTTAAATTTTCTGATAATGGTAATGCTAAATTTATAGCAGTTTGCCCTCCAAATTGTAATAATATCCCATCGGCAGATTCCCTTAATAATATTTCAGAGACTGATTCTAATGATAAGGGATCAAAATACAATCTATCACTAGTATCAAAATCAGTAGATACTGTCTCAGGATTGTTATTTATTATTATCGCCTCATGGCCTAAATCTTGAATTGCTCCTGCTGCATGTACGCATGCATAATCAAATTCTATTCCTTGCCCTATTCTAATTGGCCCTGATCCAACTACAACAATTCTCTTTTTGCCATTATTTTTATCAATTGGCGTTTGATCTACACCAATTTTTGTATTACCTCCTTCATAAGTAGAATAATAATATGGCGTAACTGCTGCAAATTCTGCTGCACATGAGTCCACCATCCTATATTTAGGATGCAACCCCAACTCATGCCTTCGGGATGTTACGGCAAATTCACCCTCCCCAACAGGAATTTTAGATATCCCTCCATCGGGAAAACCTGAAAGTGCATCTGCGATATAAATATCAGAAAATCCTTGACCTTTCCAATTTCTTAATTCTGATTCTGAGATTAACGATGGCTTTAAGCCCATTTCTCCTGATGCTCTAATTTGTAATTCCGTAGATGCCATATTTTCAAATCTATGTAGAAACCAACGAGTTATTCCCCCGGTTAAATCCCTCACATCCTCAACATTATAGCCTCGACGAAAAGCTTCAAAAATTGCAGTTATCCTTCTGTCAGTTGGAACTCTTAGCCAATCTTCCAATATAGCCGTAGACAAGGGTTGGTTTTCACCTTCAGTGTCCCCATCTGATGATTCATTATTAGTTAGCGGCCTAGGATAAGGTCTGCCATATTCTAAACTAGACCATGCTTTTAGGCAGGCTTCTTCGAAGGTACGTCCTATTGCCATCACTTCGCCTGTAGATTTCATAGATGTTCCAATAGTCCTATCTGCAGTTCTAAATTTATCAAATGGCCATCTTGGGATTTTAACTACGCAATAGTCCAATGTTGGCTCAAAAGCTGCAGTAGTGCCTTCTCCAGTTATTGGATTTGGCAATTCATCCAAAGTATATCCAACAGCAATCAATGCTGCCATTCTAGCAATTGGATATCCAGTAGCTTTTGATGCTAGTGCAGAAGATCGCGAGACTCGTGGATTGACTTCTATGACACGGAAATCTCCACTAGATTGGTCAAATGCAAATTGAACATTACAGCCGCCCTTGATATTTAATCGCCTGATTAATTTAAGAGCTGCATCTCTAAGCATCTGATGATCTTGATCGGACAGTGTTTGCTGAGGTGCGACTACAATGGATTCACCAGTATGGATACCCATTGGATCAAGATTTTCCATAGTACACACAATAATTGCATTATCAGAATCGTCCCTCATAACCTCGTATTCATGCTCTTGCCACCCAAGAATACTTTCTTCAACTAGAACTTGTCCAATTGCAGAATGAAGAATTCCTTGACTTGCAATTTCTACTAATTGCCCTGTATTGAATGCAGTTCCGCCACCCAGTCCTCCCAGTGTAAATGCAGGCCTTATCAATAGCGGGAATCCCCCTAGTTTATTTGATGCGGAAATCACTTCTTCTATAGTGGAACATGCTATGCCTTTGCAAACAGGTAAACCTATTTCTTCACAGGTCTTCTTAAACAAATCTCTGTCTTCTGCTTCATCAATAGAAACTAAATCACAACCAATTAATTCAACGCCTAGTTGATCTAAAGTCCCATCATGTGCCAATGCTGATGCTAGATTTAATGCTGTTTGGCCACCCATTCCTGCAAGTAATGCATCAGGTTTTTCAATTTCTAAAATTCTTTTTACCACTTCGGGCAACAAGGGTTCGATATATATTTTATCTGCCATTTCAGGGTCATTTTGTATCGTTGCTGGATTGGAATTTATTATTACTATTTCATATCCATCATCTCTCAAAGCACGGCATGCTTGAGAACCGGAGAAGTCAAATTCTGCAGCTTGACCTATACGAATAGGGCCACTACCAAGGATAGCAATTTTCTTGATATCATTTCTTCTAGGCATTAAACCTCACTTCCATCAATAATTATTTCCGAATTTAGAAATAATTGAACCATGGCTGAAAACCTATTGAATAATGGAGATGCGTCATGTGGCCCTGGGCAGGCTTCAGGATGGAATTGAACTGTAAATACTGGTTTACCAATCAGATCCAATCCCTCCACTGTTTGATCATTAGCATTAATATGACGGACTCTAAAATCAGCTCCAAGAGTATTATTTGATGCCTCAGAATGCATCCCCGATGGGTGGGGGCCTATCATACCTTTATTCGGATCTTCAACTGCATATCCATGATTTTGACTAGTGATGTGTACTTTCCCTGTTTCTAAATCAATAACGGGTTGGTTAACTCCCCTATGCCCGTAACGTAATTTATATGTCCTTAATCCTGCAGCAAGGCCCATTAATTGATGCCCAAGGCATATCCCCATAACTGGAATATCGGCATTAACTGCAGATGATAAAGTATTACGTGCTATTTTAGCATCTCCAAAATGAGCAGGGTCACCTGGGCCATTTGATGCAAATATGGCATCTGGGTTCCATTTTTCTATAATTTTATTAAATTTGGTTGAAGCCGGGCACCAGACAACTTCAAATCTTGCACATAATTCTCGAAGAATATTATATTTTATTCCACAATCGATAACTACTAATCTAGGAAGTTTATATCCATCAATATTTTTAACACCTGGATTTAAAATTATGGATTCCTGACAAGTTACAGAAGCGACCAAGTCCTCTGTATCGGGATGTACCATTTTATTTATTCTATTTTTTACTTCATTTTCTTTATCAATTGGGCCAAATGCACACAATAGTGTCCCAAATTCCCTAACTTTTTTTGTTAATGACCGTGTATCTATGCCTTCAATTCCTGGAACTTGGTGAGCAAAAAGAAAATCATGGATGCTCCCAATACTATTCCTATGGTCGGGAATTTTCATAGCTTGCCGGCAAATAATTCCTCTTGGATGAACCTTAGAGGATTCAGATATGCCAGGTATTATACCATAATTTCCCAATAGTGGCCATGTAAATGTCAAAATTTGACCTGCAAATGATGGGTCCGTCATACTTTCTTGATAGCCGGACATGGCAGTATTGAAAACTAATTCACCCTCAGTAATACCTTCAAAGCCAAATAAAATTCCTTCGTACCTCGACCCGTCTGCCAAAATAAGAACGCCTTTTGAATCTGAAGGCGGTTGCCGTGAATCATTATCCACCAATAAATCAGTAGCATCAGCAAAAATTGGAGGGGATTTTACATCTATTCCAGAAGCGCCGGGGCAGAAGCCTCGCGTAATTTCCGAGTCTGACATCAGTATTGCTGCCAAACTACGACTATTAATCATTGAGAATAATATGAATAAAAAGCAGCATTAGATATGATTATTCTTCTTCTAGTGTCAATATTTTTTTTCCTCTTTTGGTTGGTACTACTTTAATTTCCCCTCCAGAAAATTTATTATTTAATGCGGCATTATCAACATAATTATTAAGAAAAATTGCTAATGCTGCTACTTCGGAATGTGGTTGACTTCCTATTGAAATATTATAATCTGCTAATCCATAAACTTCCCCTGGAACTTTGGTACCTCCAACAACTATCAATATTGACTCATCAAAAGGAAATTTATCCATCATACCTTCGATCTTTTCTCCGTACATCGTCAAATGGACTATTAAGGTATTTTTATCTTTTGAAGTTTTACGAAGTAAGCGTAGCGGTTTAGATTCATAACGGCAAATAAATTCCCCTCCAAAGCGATTTGAGACTGAGTTCCAAGTCAGAAGAGGAGAAGGATCTTCCTCCCCAGATAGTATTATTTCGTCCGCACCAAATGCTCTGGCCGTAAGCCCTAGATGAGAAGTTATGCGCTTATCTCTCTCTCGTCTGTGACCTAGTCTAAGTACTGATATTGAAGTATTCATTTTATCTAATCTTCCCATTAGTATGAATTTTCTTCTTCATTTGGGCCTGTATTATCCTCATAATTATTTTTAGACAAGACGTCGATACCCATATTGACCATACTTGAACTGACCCATTGAAGTAATAGTGCATCAAAGAAAAACTTAGAAGAAAGGAAAATCATTGTTGCAAGGCCAAAGAGACGTCCGGATGCAAAAATTGCAGATTCAGCACCCAATTCTTCAAAATTTAATATCAGGGGTTCAAGAATATAAAAAATTCCAAGTACAATCAATAATCCGCCCAAATTAGAAATTGTTGCATTCCCTTTTTCTCTTCCCATTATCATGACTAATGTTGCCATGAATATTATTATTGCAACTACAATACTTAAAGTTTCAAATTCAAATTGGCCAATCATAGAAACAGGGATATTAGAGTCATTAACTTGGTCGCCTCCTTTTTTTATTGAAATCCACCAGAATAATAAACTAGTCATCAAAAGTGCCCCAGACGCTAGCCCCCTTTGGTTAATCATTTCCTTTACATGATGAGAATCTTTTGGCTTTAACCTTTGAATTATTGAATCCATAATAAATAACGTCTCGTTATCAGGAGAAATACTATGCTCATCTCCGATTTGATTCTGTGAGACTTCATCGTCGATGCCCTCTCCGATTGCCATATACGTCTTGTCTCTCCGTCACATCATAAAGGATACGCAGAATGGAAGTACAATATGGCTGACTGGCGACCTATTATGAAACGCCAAAAAAATGGATTTCCGAGAATAATGGGGATCATAAATGTGACTCCTGATTCGTTTTTTAAGAATTCTCGACTTAATAATATAGATTTAATTGTAGAAAGAGCAATTCACATGGCTGATAATGGTGCGGATTGGATAGATATAGGTGGAGAATCGACTAGGCCGGGATCAGGATTTGTATCTCCTGAAACAGAATTACTTAGAATTTCTAAAGCAATTGAATATGTTCGGGATGCATTACCTGATATTGGGATATCAATAGATACTCGGAAGTCAGTAGTTGCAAAAGAGGCGATTATAAATGGTGCCGACATGATAAATGATGTTTCTGGATTATCAGATTCAGAAATGAAGAGTATCGTCTTGGAGAGTAAGTGCCCCATTTGTATTATGCATATGAAGGGTTTACCAAGAGATATGCAAAATAATCCAAGTTATAAAAATGTAATTAATGATGTAAATTATTTCTTTGAAAGTAAAAATAGAGAGTTAGCGGAATTTGGAATTGATTCAAAATACATAATTAATGATCCAGGAATAGGTTTTGGTAAATTACTTGAGCATAATCTTCAACTTCTATCAGCAGGAAGAGAAATATTACCAGATAGAGAAATTTCATTAATGTGGGGAGTCAGTAGAAAGAAATTATTTGCGGATCTTTTAGGAAGAGATGAAAATATAGACAGACTCGCAGGCACATTAGGAGTTGCAGCAATGGCACCATCAAAAGAAGTAGATATAATCAGAGTTCACGATGTTGCAGAACATAATGACCTATATCACGCAATGGGAGTAATTAAGTGATATTATGGTCAATCTTTTATCTAATGATGTTCATGAAATAGATCATAATCTAAGGATAATCGGAACTGCGCACATTAGTAAGAAGTCAATCGATACTGTAGAATTACAAATTAGAGAGTGGGGTCCCGACATAGTTGCAGTAGAATTGTGCAAATCAAGATTGAAATCACTTAAAGAGCCTGATTCGTTAGAATCCGAGACCTTGCTTAAAATCATTAAAGATGGTAAGGCCCCAATGGTATTGTTGCAATCTGCTTTATCGGCAGAGCAGAGAAGAATGGGATTAACCACTGGTGAAAAGCCAGGAGCAGAATTATTGGCAGCTGTTAGGGCTTCAGAAGACAATGATATTCCAATTGAGTTGATTGATAGAGATATAATAATAACTTTAAGAAGAGCATGGGCGAAAATGAAATTTGTTGAAAAATGTAAAGTAATGTATGCAATGCTTTGGTCAGAAGATGATGATGAATTACAAATTGATGACCTACTGGAAGATTCCGATATGCTAAGTAATATGCTCGAAGAGGCGCGTAATATTGCCCCAGGGGCAGGAATTGCTTTGATTGATGAGCGAGATATATATTTATCGGAACGAATTAGGCAAATAAGGAGCAAAGGAAAAATTCTAGCTGTCGTTGGTGCAGGGCATGTTGAAGGTATTAAAAAGAATTTGACAAAACTCGATAATAATTCAAATTCAATTTTAAATGAATTAAATGAAATTCCAAATAAATCTAAATTACCTAAATTAATTATGATGATTGTTCCTTTGATTATTTTTTCTGCAATAGGTTGGTTGGCATATAAAGGAGAATTTTCCGCGGTATTAGAAGTTGCTAAAACTTGGATTCTATTGAATATGGTGTTTGCAGGATTAGGCATAATTTTAGCAAGGGGGCACCCAATTTCAGTGATCGTGGGGGCGATTGCTTCACCAATAACTTCCTTAAATCCGACTATAGCTGCAGGATGGTTTGCAGGATATACTCAGTTCAAGATGGCTCCCCCCACAGGTAGAGATGCTAAAGAATTTTTAATAATGGATAAAGTTTCAGTATTTTGGAAAAATAACGTTGGAAAGGTACTTTTGGTTACTGTTTTCGGCAATATTGGTTCCTCAATTGGTGCATGGCTTGGCGCTGCAGGGATAGTGAGCCTAGTTCTTGGAATATGATGGGATTTATTATGCAAGAAGCTAAGGGGATAAATGTAGCATTCACTATAGCATTAATTGCCTATCTAGTTAATTCTCTCCTATTCCCTCATATTCTGATTAAATTTAGTATAGGTACCAGCACTATTGCTTTAATTTTTGGATCAATTTCCGCATTTTTTATTTCTGACATTGCAAATGGAGGTAAATGGATGATTAGCAAGATAATGCCGGTAACAATAATATTCTTAGGATTTGGACTAAATCTAACATCATTCTTTGATCCAAAAATAGGATTAATTGGGTTATTTGCGATTATATCTACTGCAATCAGTAGTTTTGGAATATGCTATATAATTGGAAAATATATGAATATAGATTTGGCCACATGCATAGCACTAGGAACCGGAGGTGCAATTTGTGGAAATAGTGCCGTAATTGCGGTCTCACCAGGACTTAAATTAAAGGAAGATAATGTAGGAGTGATATTGGCAATTATCAATATATTGGGATTAATAACATTCTTGATAATACCAGTATTATCATCTTTCCTTGGATTAACAGAACAACAAGCAGGAATTTGGGCGGGATCTACCATTCATGCAGTCCCGCAAGCAATTGCTGCGGGTGAGGCAATTGGAGGTGAAGCAATTGCAATTACAACTGCCATCAAGCTTTCTAGAGTTAGCTTATTGATCATATTAGTCCCAATTTGCTTAATAATTGGAAATAAAATAAGTGAGGGCGAACAAAGTCCTGCAAAAATTGGAAGTATACCCTACTTCATACCTGGATTCATCATTTCCTCCCTTTTATCAACATTTTTTCTTCCATTTGGAATTTCTGAATTTCTATCTACTATTGGAAAATATTTGTTACTACCCCTTCTCGCATCAGTTGGTTTCTTCATTACAAAGGAAAGTATGAGAAAGGCAGGTGGACCACTCCTATCAATAGGGATTATTGCTACATCAATAATGTTGTTTTCAAGTTATATCGTAATAATATTGTTATCATAATAAAAAGTAGGTTTTTACATGGAAATTATATCAATAATAGCAGTTATCTTAATTCTCTTGACTGCATTTATGTTTTCTCCCTTAGGATTAGGAGGGGGAATCTTCTATTTACCAATTTTCTTATATTTATTAGAATGGGAAATCCATTTAGCTATATTGGGATCAATATCATTGGTCTTAACAGTATCAATAGGTAGTAGGATGGCACATGCAAAAGGAGGATATGCAGACAAAGATGTTGCAAAAATTGGAATACCTTTTGCATTAATAGGTGTAATCTGTGGTACAGTCATTAGCTCTAAAATGATAGATTATTTTGGAGATTTAGTAATTAAATTGGCAGCTTCACTTTTATTAATATGGGTGATTATTAGTACTTTAAATAATATATTTAAAGATGAAGATGTTGAAAATGATATTTTGAATTCAGAATTAATAAAAATAAATTCATCAAAGAAATATAAATTATTATGTTTTTTTGGAGGGACTACATCTGGTGCTTTAGGCATAGGAGGAGGTATGCTATTTGTCACTTTTCATAGAGCATTATTCAATTGGAAACCACATAGAGCTGCAGGAACTTCATACATAATAGAAACATGGATTGTTCCTGTTGGGATAATATCTCATTTAATAATAGATCAGAGTGGCTCAGAGTTATTAGATGAAACAGGTTTATGGATATTATTCATCGGATTCATTGTATTTTTATCTTCGTGGCTTGGAGCCAAGACAGCAATAAAAATCATTCCACAGGATTTCTTAATTTATCCATTCTTAGTTGCAATTATACTAAGCCTAATAAGGTACAGTATAGATATATTTAGTTATTATTAGATATGGATTCTATTAAAACTGCGATTCCTTGACCCCCTCCTATGCATGCAGTTGCTACTCCATATCTTCCTCCGCATCTCTTTAATTCATGAGCAAGTGTCAGAATTAAGCGAGTTCCTGTTGCTGCAAGTGGGTGGCCAAGTCCTACAGCGCCGCCATTTACGTTAACTTTTGAGATATCTAAATTTAATTCTTTAACACACGCGACAAGTTGCCCAGAAAAGGCTTCATTAATCTCCCATCTATCTATATCATCTACTTTTAAGCCTGCTTTCTTTAATGCCAATCTACTACTGGGGACGGGTCCATATGCCATAATAGCGGGCTCTAGGCCAACTATCCCCCAAGAAATTATTTTAGCAAGGGGAGAATCGCCATCTTTTGCAGCCCTGCTTGCAGATTTTAGAACTACAGCAGCTGCACCATCAACGACACCAGATGCATTTCCAGCAGTAACTAAAGATTTAGGGCCAAAATGTGCTCTGAGTTTTGAGAGAGATTCCAGTGAAGTCCCTCTTACAAAATGATCTTCGTCAGAGGATGTTACTAATCCATTTGGAGTATCCACATTAATGATTTCTTCTTTAAAAATATCTTTATCAATACTTAATTCTGTACGTTGGTGACTAAGGACTGCGAATGAGTCTGCTTCTTGTCGTGTAATATTCATCCTTGAGCATAACTCATCACTAGTTTGGGCCATAAAATAGCCAGGGACATTATCCTTTAAATTCGTGAAGAGGTAATCTTCCATATCCTTTGGCAGTTCAACACCCTCTTTTGGAGGACGGCCTAATTTGTAGGTGTCCCTCATTCCCCTAAGGACATGAGGGGCTTGACTAAGATTTTCCATGCCCCCTGAAATAACTACTTCTGCTTCTCCTAGCATAATCAATTGGGCACCATAAATAATTGATTGGGCGCCGCTTCCACATAGGCGATTTAGTGTCAACATTGGAACTTCTTGAGGTATTCCTGCTTTGAGACCTGAATGCCTAGCACCAAAAATTGCTTGATCAGAAGTTTGAAGTGCGTGACCCATGACAACATGATTTACTGATCGAGGATCCGTATTTGTAAAATTTAAAGCGCCTTTTATTGCTATGGAGCCTAGGTCCTCTGCGGAAATTTCTGACAGTCTTCCTCCAGTGATTCCATCTCCCCTCTTGCCGCCTAACCACTCACAAAATGGAGTTCTGGCCCCTCCAACAATAATTACATCTTCCATATCCATGACACCCCATAGAGGTGGCATTCATGAGCCTAACTATCTAAGGGCATCAAGAATCATCAGAAGGCTGATTCAGTGATCCTAAATAATCCGGTAAATCTACGCCTGCCATCTTTGCAACATCGTGTATTGGAGGTAAACTCTGTACTAAACTACTGACAAAGTTACTCGTTGCAGATGTACCATCGCCCGATGCATTTCCTCCATCCCAGACAGTTATTTTATCAATTTTCAAGTTGCGTATTGCTTCAACTTGGGCTGAAACCATAGATTCAATTTTCTCAACCATGAGTAGGGTTGCGGCGGCCTTGGCATCACCAGATGCACTGGAAACAAGCTTAGCATAACCTGCAGCTTTGGCCTCCAATAATTGTTGAACACCTTCAGCTTCAGCTTTATACTTAGCCAAAAGTCCGTCTGCTTCACCTTGTGCTACGAGACGGATACGTTGTGCTTCGGCATTTGCTGCAATTTCAATTTGTTGCTTTTGGATTTCCTCACGCACTATTTCTTGGGCCTTTAGTGTTTCTTCTGCCTCATCATATTTAGCACGTTGAATGGATGCTTCAGCGTTGGCCTTTGCAACTTCTGCATCTTGCTTTGCCGACGCTTGTGCTATTTCCAATTGGGCATTTGATCTAGCAATTGATTCCTTTGCAGTATTTTCGCCAGTGATAGCAAATGCTTCTTGCTCTTCTACGAAAGTACGTCTATCTGCTTCTGCTTGCTTTTGACCCTTTACTGCTTGTGCATTGTTATCTGCAACTTGGATTTCTTTTTCTCTTCTAGCTAAGGATGATCCGATTGCACCATCTCTTTCAGCATTTGAAACGTCCACTAATGCATTATTAACAGCAGTTGCGGCAGCTTTCTTTCCTATACTGTCTATGTACATTGAGTCATCAGTAATGTCAACCAAATTCACATTTATAAGATATAATCCTATTTTTAGGAGTTCAGTATCAACGTTTTTCTGAATTTCAAAAAGGAAAGCTTCCCGATCTTGATTTATTTGTTCGATAGTAAGTGATGCAACTGTTAAACGTAATTGACCCAAACTTATATCCGCAGCCATAGATTCAATATCTGCAATACTGAGTCCCAATAGGCGGTTAGCAGCATTGGACATAACAGAGGGTTCGGTACTTATAGCAACAGTAAAAGTACTTGGAATACTTATCCTGA